>NZ_JBHWKQ010000010.1:0-152448 GCF_042730865.1 Streptomyces sp. NPDC059897
GGTCCATAAATCTTCCGGCGCCAACCGTTCGACAAGCGCGGCAGTCATCACCCCAGACTGCCGCAAGATCTCACCAACTGAAATAGCGTCTAAGTACCGCCGCAGCCCCCGCACCGGATCGTCAGTTGAGCCCCATCGTGATGAACCGCTGGATCAGCGACGCGAGCACCACCGCGAGCAGCGGCAGCGAGAACCAGAACGTGCTCTGCAGCCAGCGCAGTTGGCGCACGCTCGGCCGCAGTGCGACCCGGACCACCTCGCGCGCCGTGAGCAGCACGATCAGGGCGACCGCCGCGAGGGCGCCCACCAGCGACCACGGCGTCCAGGTGATCTGCGGTCCGATCGGCCCCGGATCGGCCTTCGCGGCCTTGCCCGCCGGTTCCTTGCGCAGCTGGTACATGGTCACGTCCGCGTTGACGTAGACCTTCTTCAGCTCCTCGCGCCGGTCCAGGTTCTCGACGAGGCGCGTGGGCCAGGCCTTGGAGTAGCCGACGTCCATCTGGAGATAGACGACCTGGCTCTTGTTGAGCATCAGGTACGAGTTGGGTCCCGCGTCCTTGAGCGCCTTGACCAGGCCGCCGACCAGGACCGGGTCGACGGGCGCGAGCGTCGGGACGTAGTTGACCTTCTCCATGTCGCGGGCGCCCCACGGCATCGCGGGCGTGACGTTGTTGACGGTGTCGTTGCTCATCCACAGCAGCCGCACGGTCGGCTTGTCGTGTGCGTAGACGTACTCCATCGCCGCGACCTCGCCGGGCCGGATCCGCTCGAAGGGCTCGTTGCCCCAGCGGGCCACCAGGAACCCGCCCATGAGGACCAGGCCCGCCATGAGCGCGGCCAGCGGGGCGAGGCTGATGCGGTCCTTGTCGCGTTCCTTCGCCGTGGCGCCGGTGCGCGGGAAGAGCCCGAGCCCGGCGAGGAGCGCGACGCCCGGCAGGGCGAACATGAAGACCCTGAGCGCCATCTCGCCGCCGTAGGACTGCATGCCGAAGCCCAGGAACGGCACGAAGGCGAGGACGACCAGGGAGCGCTCGCGGTACTTCCAGTCGTGGCGGCGCCACCAGCCGTAGCAGGCGAAGGCGAGCACGGCGCCGGCGAGCAGCACGCGCGTGTAGAGGACGAGCTTGTGGCTCGAACTGCCCTCCTGGATACGGCCGGAGACGGAGGAGGTCACGTTGCCGCCGACGCCGCCGATCCCGCCGAACAGTTCATTGAAGTGCCCCGACCAGTACGGCTCGGCGAGGAAGCCCAGCCAGACGACGACGATGACGCCGAACAGCAGCGGCAGGCCGCGCAGTTCCGACCTGCCGATCACGACGAGGACCGCGAGGACGCCCAGCATCACGAACGGGGTCAGCTGGTGCGCCGGGACCGTCGCCGCGAACAGGGCGATCAGGACGACGAGCAGCACCGCGCGCTGGCGCCTGTCGGTGGGCGCGACCTCGGCCTCGCCGGGGCGCCGCTTCGCCCACAGCACCCGGGGCGCCCGGAAGTAGACCAGCAGGATCGCCACGAAGACCAGATAGAGGAGGTACGTGAAGCCCTGCGGGGAGAAGTAGTCCTGGCCCACCCAGCCGCTCAGGACGAAGATCCAGACACCGGACCACTTGGCCCGCCAGCTCGCCCGTATCGAGCGCAGCAGCAGGAACATCGGGGCCAGGTAGAGGAGTTGGATGGCCGTCGGCCACCAGCGGATGACCTCGGTCAGATCGCTGACGCCGCAGGCCTTCGCGAGGAACGCGGCGGCGGCGAAGAAGCCCGGCCAGCTCCAGCGCGCGTCCAGGTCGGGGACCGCGGAGCCGGTGCGGTCGATGTAGTCCATGAAGCCCAGGTGCTGCCAGGCCGTCGCGAACCGGGGCTCCGCCTCGATGACGGCGGGCAGCGCGTGCAGCGACACGACGGTGGCGAGCAGGGTGAGCAACAGCAGCCGCTTGTGCGGGCGTTCGAGCCACAGGAGCGACGCGAAGACGCCGATGAGCAGGGCAGCGCCGAGCAGGGTCACGGGGGACAGCACGGAGATCAGTCCGAGCCCGCCCATCCGGTCCAGATCCGGCTCGCCCATCCCGAGGACGGGCCCCCAGTAGAGGCCGACGGCCGCCACGAGCAGCAGTGCGAGGACGACGACGGTGGGGGTGAGCCGGGCGCGCCGGCCCGGCTCCGGCGGTGTGGCGGGGCGCTCCGGCCCGGTGTCCGGGTCCGGGTCGGTGTCCGGGTCGAGGTCGGGCTCGAAGGCCAGGTCGACGGCTTCTGGGTGCGGATCGGGCAGGAGGGCCGATTCGTCCTCCCCGTGGCTGCCGCTCGACGCCTGCGAGGCCGAGGCAGAGGCGGAAGCGGAAGCGGGAGAAGGGGCAGGAGCAGGCGTCGGCGGCTTGCTCGCCCACGTGGGCAAGTGGGTACCGGCCGGTGGTGTCACGGGACCCGGGCGGACGTCGGGGCGGCGCTCCTGGTGGTCCAGGTTCAGCTGCACCGCGAGCTTCAGCGTGTCCGAGTCCATCGCGTCGCGCAGCGCCCACTTGGGTCCTTCCTCCTTGCCGGCGTGCGCCTTCGGCGTGCCCAGGTCGGCGAGGTCGCCGTCGGGCGGCGCGTCCACGGGCGCCGACTCGGGGGGCGCGGTGCGCACCACACGCCACAGCTTCGGCGCGGCGATCGCCACGATCACCGCGAGCGAGGAGATCTCGGCGACGCCCGCGCCGGTGAGCCCCATCCGGGGCAGGAGCAGCAGGGTGAGGCCGAGCACGAGCACGCACAACAGGCCCTGCAGCCAGGCGAGACCGGATGTGCGGCTCTGCGCGCGCAGCACCGCGAAGTACGTCTCCATGACCACCCGCAGCGCCGCCCCGACCGCGAACCAGCGCAGCAGCGGGGTCGCCGCGTCCGAGTAGTCGGCGCCGAAGACGTGCAGCACGTACGGGGCGAGGAAAAAGAGCAGGGCGCAGATCGGCAGCATGATGCGGGCCATGCGGCGCAGCGCCATCCGGGCGTGGGCCGCGAGCCGCGCCGGGTCGTGCGAGCCCTCCACGGTCAGCGAGGCACCCATGTTGATGGCCAGCAGGTTGACCGTGCCGCCGATCGTGGTCGCGATGTAGAAGTACGCGTTGTCCGCCGAGCTGACCTGCGAGGCGATGATCACCGGTATCAGGTAGACGACGGCGAGCGAGAACAGCGAGCCGGTGTAGTCGCCCGCGAGGAAGCGCCCCATCTCGCGCAGCGAGGGCGGTTCGGTCTTGCCGTCCGTGGCGTCGATGTGCCGCGGCACGAGCCGCCGGAACACGAGCAGGCCGAGCGGGATCACGGAGAACGCGATCGCGACGACCCACGAGACGAACACCCCTGTCGTCGCCAGCGCGCCCGCGAACGCGACGAGCAGGCCCAGCTTCACCAGCGAGAACACCGTGTTGCCCACCGGCACCCACAGCGCGCTGCGCAGCCCGGTGAGCACCCCGTCCTGCAGCGTGAGCAGCGACCAGGCGATGACGGCGGCGACGAAGCCGAGCCCGTGCAGCGTCCCGTGCAGGAACCGGTACGAGGGCCCCCACACGTCGAGCGTGAGCAGGAAGAGCAGCGCGGCGAGCGCGACGGCCGCCGAACTCCCCGCGTACGTACGGAAGATGAGCCGTCCGGTGGCGCGCCCGGCGATCGGGATGAAGCGGGCGAGCGCGCCGGTCAGCGTCACGGCGGTGAGCCCCGCGAGGAACTTCATCGCCGCGATCGCCGCCGAGCCCTGTCCGACCGCGTCCGCCGTGTAGTAGTGCGCGGCGGCCAGCCAGAAGCCGACGCCGAGCACGCCGGAGATGCCGGTGTTCAGCATCAGCGCATAGGCGTTCCGGAACAGCTGGCTCCCGCCCCCCGAACCGCCCATGCCGTCTTCTGTGCCCTTCTTGCCGCGCCGTATGCCGGGCAGCCTGAGCCGGCGTCCCTCGGCGGCCGGGGAGCCGGCGTCGGTCGTGGCGGCCCCGTCGGCCTTGGCGCGGGCGGTCGTCGTGTCAGACACGGGTGCTCGGGCCCTTCTGGCGGATCGGGCCGGGCAGTAGGGCGGCCGTCTTCCGGCGGGCCTGCCGGGCTCTGCGGACCACGGCGTACCCCTTGGTGAGGGCACGGTCCGCGGCGAAGGTGCGGCCGATGGCGCGGCCGTCGACGAGCCGCTCGAACTCGGTGACACCGGTCGAGCGGCGCACGGTGACCCGCCGCAGGGCGTACGGGCCCTGGCGGCGCGCGGCGAGCGCGTTGCCCACGGCGAGCGACTGGGCGAAGCCGGCCGCGCGCACCGCCTGCCGCACCCGCCGGTCGGAGTGCCCGTACGGGTACGCGAAGGAGACCGGCGCCCGGCCCAGCTCGCCGGTGACGATCTCCCGGCAGCGCAGCAGCTCGAACTCCAGGTCCGCGTCGTCGAGCTGGTCGAGCTGCGGATGCGTGTGGCTGTGCCCGCCGATCTCCACGCCCTGCCCGGCGAGCGCCCGCACCTGGTTCCAGTCGAGCATCGCGTCGAGCCCGCCCCCGGTGTGGTACGTGCCGCGCAGCCACCCCGTCGAGACGAACAGGGTGGCCGCGAAGCCGTGCTTGGCGAGTCTTGGCAGGGCGTGCGTGTGGACGCCCTCGTAGCCGTCGTCGAAGGTGATCAGGACGGGCCGGGCAGGGAGCGCCCCGCCGCCGCGCCAGATCCCGGCCAGTTCGGCGGTGGTCAGCGGGGTGCAGCCGCGGTCGGCCAGCAGCTCCATCTGTTCGGCGAACTGGCTTGGGGAGACGGACAGTTGGCGCGTCTCGGGGTTCGGGTTGGAGGACATGGCGTGGTACATGAGGATCGGCACGGGGCCGCCGTCGGACCTCCGCTGCTGGGCGCTCACGCGGCCGCCTCCGTTCTCCCGACGTCCTTCGCGGGCGCGGCGATCTCCGCCACGGTGAACGTGGCGCCCGCGCCGCGCGCCCGCCAGCTGCCGAGCGCGTAGCCCCCGGCCGCCGTCAGCACACCGGCCACGATCGCTCCGGCGCGGCCCGCGCCGCCCGCCCGGCCGAGCGCGAAGTCCCGTACGCCGCGCGCCGCTCCGGCGGGCAGTACCCGCGTCGAGTAGGCACGCTCGGTCTCAAGTCCCTTGTCGGCGCCGACGCTTCGGGCGACGAGGGCCTTGGAGAGGCCCTCGGCGTAGGCGCGGGTGCGGAAGTAGGCGAAGCGTTCGCGGGCCGCGGGCACCCGGTGGTGGATGACGGCCCGGTCGTCGATCAGGAGCACCGCGTCCGGTCTCGCCCGCGTGATCCGGATGCACAGCTCCGTCTCCTCGCAGCCCAGCGGGCGCTTGTCGCCGTCCCGGCCGATGCCGGTCGCGAAGCCGCCCGCGATGTCGAAGGCGGTGCGCCGGAAGGAGGCGTTGCCGCCGAGCACGTTGCGCACCTCGACCTTGCCGGGCGGCAGGCCCTTGTACGAGCAGCCCACCACCCAGTCGAACTCCTCCGGGAACCACAGGGGCCTGCGCCCCGAGGCCCAGATCGGTTCGGTGCGTCCGCCGACCGCGAGGACGCGCGGGTCGGCGTAGCCGTCGGCGAACCAGTGCAGCCAGTCCCGCTCGGCGACGGCGTCGTCGTCGAGGAACGCGACGATCTCGCCGCGCGCCGCGGCGATCCCGGTGTTGCGCCCGGCGGACAGCCCGCGCGGCCCGGCGTTCGAGAGCACCGCCACGTCCGCCGCGCCGTCGAACTCCTCGGCGAGGCGCTCAAGCAGGGCCGGATTGTGGTCGACGACGAGGAGCGTCTCCAGGGCGGCGTACGACTGTGCGCGCACGGAGTCGACGGCGGCGAGGATGTCGCTCCAGCGGTCTTCGGTGTACACGCAGATGACGACGGACGCCGTCATCCGCGTGGTCTGTCGCTGCGTCAAGACCCGTCCTCCCGCACGAGGTTGAGCTTCGCGGGGGACTGCCGGCTGCGCAGGGCGCGCCGGTTGGAGCGCTCCTTCATGATGACCTTGAGCACGCGCAGGCCGTCGCGGACGGCGCGCAGATTGCTGGCGCCGTGGATGCGCAGGTACTCGTGGCTCGGTATCTCCTGAACTCTCAGGCCGGCCTTGACGACCCGGATGTTCATCAGGGTCTCCACCTCGAACCCGGTGCAGTCGAGCTCGATCTCGTCCAGGCAGTGCCGCCAGAACGCGTTGTACCCGTAGCAGAGGTCGGTGTAGCGGGCCCCGAACTTGGCGTTGACGGCCGAGCACAGCGCCCAGTTGCCGAGCTTGCGGATGGGTGTCATGTCGTCCGTGCCGCCGCCGTTGGCGAACCGCGAGCCCTTGGCGAAGTCGGCGCCCGAGACGAGCGCGGAGACGTAGGAGACGATCTCCTGGCCGTCCGCGGAGCCGTCCGCGTCGACCATGACGATGATGTCTCCGGTGCAGGCCGTGAAGCCGGTGATCAGGGCATCCCCCTTGCCCTTTCCGCGCTGCGGTACGACCACGACTTCCGGCCACAATTCCCTGGCCACTTCCACGGTGTTGTCGGTGGAATTGCCGTCCACCAGAACGACCTCGTGGATCCAGTCGGGAAGGGTCTTGAAGACGTACGGAAGATTCTCCGCCTCGTTCATGGCCGGAATGACCACGCTGACCCGCGGCGCGATCGCCAGGTGCGTGGAGATGGCCCGATAACGGGCGGGAATTCGGCCTTCCGGAGATGTCCCCTCGGGTATCACCGGAGGCACAACGGAACTGCTCATGAGTCTGGTCCCTCTCGTCCGGTGGACCGCCCGCCCCCGGGCGGTCCGGCTTCGTGTCCGGTTCGAAAGGGGGGTTCTCACTGACGGCCGTGCCGGAAGAGCTCTCCGAGCGGGCCGGGTGAGCTGGCTGTACACACCGGTTTGTCGGACCGGTCGCGCGGCACGCGACCCGGCGACCCAGGACGCCGAAGCGAGCGGCTCACCGGAACGCGGCACCCCCCTGCCGCGCCCCGCTCCGGACCTTCGCGATCTCGGTCCCTCCCCTAGATCGCATTTCGTGCCGGTCCGATGCGGGTGGATGTACGACGGTATTGATGATTGAGACTGTATGGCAAGACCTGGAACGAGGCCTCACGTTTTTATAGTTTTGGCCATTCTCTTGGCTTCCGTCCCCATTAGTGGATTTTCCCGATCCGTTTGCGGATCTCCTCGGCCGCGCCCCCGCGCAGCCGCCGGACGATCCATTGCACAAGAAAAGCGGAAGCGCTGAGTATCGCCACGGCGAGCACTCCGCCGGTCACCGACCAGCGGTGCACGGCGAGCATGCCCTGGGCGACCAGCATGACGACCGCGACCGCGCCGGCCGTCGAGGCGAGCGTCCTGGCCCACGGGTCGAGTCCGCGCAGGGCGGCCGCGAACGCGGCGCCGGGCGCGGCGAGCAGGAAGAAGAGCGCGAGCGGTCCGCGCAGCGGGGATTCGGCGTGCGAGAGCACGAGGACGAGCCCCGCGCCCGCCGCGACGACGCCCGCCCCCGCGAGCAGATGCGAGCCGTCCGATGACGACGGCTTGATGCCGATGGTCTGCATTGGCGACTTTGCCCCCCGAAGCGCCGGATGCCGGGCTTCAATGTGGCGCAGTCCGCGGTCCGGCGTCAAGGTGTCGACGGGGTAACTGCCCGCCCGTTCCCGCCAGTTGGTGGACGCTCTACGGGCGTAGCGCGGCCGGGCCGCGGGTATGTCATACCCCTGACATGAACCTGCAACAACGGTGGGCGGCAGAGACCCTGCTGATCCTGCTAAAGGGAGGTTCCATGAGATCTTTCCGGATTGCGGCCTACGTCTCCTCTTTCGCTCTTGCCGCGGTGGCAGCCCTGACCGGGGCGACGGCCGCGCAAGCCTCCGACTCCGCTGCCGCCACGGGCTATGTGGCCCTTGGTGACTCCTACTCCTCCGGTGTCGGCGCCGGCAGCTACGACTCCGGCAGCGGCGCCTGCAAGCGCTCCACGAAGGCGTACCCCGCCTTGTGGGCGGCGGCCCACTCACCCTCAAGCTTTAATTTCACCGCGTGCTCGGGCGCTCGTACGGGTGATGTCATCGCCAGTCAGCTCGGCCCGCTCGGCTCGGGCACCGGGCTCGTCTCGATCTCCGTCGGCGGCAATGACGCGGGCTTCGCCGACGTCATGACGACGTGCGTCCTGTACTCCGAGTCCACCTGCATCAACCGCGTCAACCAGGC
This sequence comes from Streptomyces sp. NPDC059897, assembly GCF_042730865.1. NCBI lineage: Bacteria > Bacillati > Actinomycetota > Actinomycetes > Kitasatosporales > Streptomycetaceae > Streptomyces > Streptomyces sp. NPDC059897. The sequence continues at coordinate 8,149 of NZ_JBHWKQ010000010.1, forward strand.
GCGCGCGTACGTGACTTCGACCCTGCCGAGCAAGCTCTCCGACGTCTACTCGGCGATCAGCACGAAGGCCCCCGCCGCCCGTGTGGTGGTCCTCGGCTATCCCCGCTTCTACAAGCTCAGCGGCACCTGCGTGGCGGGCCTCTCCGAGAACGAGCGCTCGGCCATCAACGGAGCCGCGGACCTCCTCAACTCCACCATCAAGCAGAACGCGTCGACCCGGGGCTTCGCCTTCGGCGACGTGACCGGCGCGTTCACCGGGCACGAGATCTGCTCCGGCGACACGTGGCTGCACAGCGTCAACTGGTCGAACATCGGTGAGTCGTACCACCCCACGGCCGCCGGACAGTCGGGCGGCTATCTGCCCGTGTTCGCGTCCGCGGCGTAACGCGGACCAAGGAACGCGTACCTCAGTACGTGGGCGAACCGGTGGTGGCCCCGCTCGTCGGGGTCACCACCTCGCACGTGATCGCGTACGCGACGTAGTTGGACGTCGCCGCCAGCGGGCTGCGCACCTCGACGCCGATCTGGTCGCGCAGCGTCCCGCCCTCCTCGTAGCGCGTCTGCGTGGTGGTGACCGTACGGGCCTTGTTCGCGGCGCCCTTGGGGACGCTCAGCGTCTTCCAGCCGGGGTCGGACGCCTCGCCGCCCCGCACCACCCAGCGGTACTGCACGGAGGCCGGGACGCGGCCCAGCGTGATCGTCGCGCTGAACGCAGGGGCGGCCGCCGCCGGTGGCGGGCACGGGCCCGAGTAACTGCCGCGCACCGCACGGACATTGACCTTGACGGACTGCGCCGGCGCGGTCGTGTGGCCGCCGCTGCCGGAACCGCCGTCGCCGCCGCTTCCTCCGTTGCCCGAGCCGCCGTCGCCTCCATTGTTGTCACCGGTCGTCCCGCCGCCTCCGCTGCTTCCGCCGCTGCCGCCACTGCCGCCGGTGTCGCCGCCCGTGGTGTCTCCGCCGTTCCCGCCTCCGGATGTGCCGCCGCCGTTGTTCGAGGTCCCGTTGTTGGGGTCCGAGTCGCGGTTCAGCAGGGCGTACGTGAGTCCTCCGATGGCGAGGAGGAGGACCACGATGCCCGCGATCATGGCCATCGAGGCGCGGCGCGGATAGCGGGGGTCGGACTGGGCCGTGACGGGTGTCGTGGCGGCCGTCCCCGTCGAGCCCGCCGGGACGGGCGTCGGGGGAGGCGTGGCTGCGGGCGACTGCATCGAGGTCACCGTCGGCTGCGACGCGAGCGGCGAGGCCTGCACGGGGCCCGCGCGCAGGGTGCCGCCCGAGCCGATGATGCGCAGGTCCCGCTCGGCGTCGGACACCGGGGTCCGCTCGGCCGGATCCTTGCGCAGCAGCCCCTCGATCACCGGCGTCAGCGGACCCGCCCGGTGCGGCGGCGGCAGCTCCTCGTCCACGATGGCCCGCAGCGTGCTCAGCGGGGTGTCCTGGCGGAACGGCGAGTGCCCCTCGACGGACGCGTACAGCAGCACACCGAGCGACCACAGGTCCGACTCGGGTCCCGGTGTGCGCCCCAACGCCCGCTCGGGGGCGAGGAATTCGGGGGAGCCGATGACCTCGCCCGTCATGGTGAGGGCCTGGGTCCCCTCGACCATGGCGATGCCGAAGTCGGTGAGGACGACCCTGCCGTCGTTCGACAGGAGGACGTTGGCGGGCTTCACGTCGCGGTGCAGCACGCCCACGCCGTGGGCGGCGCGCAGCGCGGCGAGCACCTCGGCGCCGATGTGCGCCGCGCGGGCCGGGGGCATCGGGCCCTCCGCGTCCAGCTGCTCGGCGAGGGAGAGGCCGCGGACCAACTCCATGACCACCCACGGCCGTTGCTGGTCGGTGGCCACGTCGTACACCGTCACGACGTTGCGGTGCGTGATCCGCGCCGACGCCCACGCCTCGCGCTCCAGGCGCGCGTACATCCGCTGCACATCGGCGTCCGGCAGGCCATGGGGCGCGCGCACCTCCTTCACGGCGACCTCGCGCCCGAGCACCTCGTCGCGGGCCCGCCACACGGTGCCCATGCCGCCCTCGCCGAGCGGGTCGAGCAGCCGGTACCTTCCGGCGACCACACGCTCAACCACGGGCGCCCCCATTCGTGGGAAGACAAGCAAGCGCGGCACGACAAGTCTGAACAAAAGTAGCTCAACCGAGCGCCGTTGCCGCCCCCCTGAACACCAATCCGCAGCCGAGGGCCACGACGACGAAGGCGGAGCCGAACGGCACCGCGCGGCTCAGACCGCGGCGTACGAACGCGGTGAGCGGTCCGCGTCCGGGGCGCGGCAGACCGGCGAGCGCCTGCGTGATCCGGCCGCCGATCCGCACCACCGTGAAACCGACGGCGGTGAGGGTGAGCGCGAGCCCGGCACCGTAACCGAACACGAGCAGCAGGCCGAACCACGCCTTGCCGAGCGCGGAGGCGCCGACGAGGACGACGACGGCCGACGGACTGGGCACGAGGCCTCCGGCGAACCCGAGGAACAGCGTTCCACGGAGGGTGGGTTGAGGCATCGGGTGCGGGCGCGGGCGCGGGTGCGGGTGCGGGTGCGGGTGTGGGTGCGGGTGTGGGTGCGGGTGCGGGTGCGGGTGGGCGTGGCTGTGCTCGTGCTCGTGCTCGTGGTCATGCGTGTGCTCGTGCTCGTGCGCATGGTCGTGGCCGTGATCATGGCCGTGGTCATGCGCGTGTGCCCGTGCCGCCCTGCGGTACCGCCACGCCCTGCGCAGCAGGCCCACCCCGGCCGCCGTGACCAGTACGCCGCTCGCCAGGCCCAGCCAGGCGACCACCGAGGGCGCGGCCGAGGAGCCGGCCGTGACGAGGATGCCGAGCGCGATCACGCCGAGGGTGTGGGTGACCGTCACGGACGCGGCGAGCGGCAGCACGTCGCGCAGCCTGGCCCGGCTGCGGGCCGCCGCTGCCGCCGCCATCAGGGTCTTCCCGTGACCGGGCGCGAGCGCGTGCAGCGCGCCGAGGAGCAGCGCGATACCGAGGGCCAACGCGGCGAAGCCGGGGCCGAGTTCGTGCCGCGACACCAGATTGGTGAGGGCCTCGGTCCAGCGGTCGGCGCCGCGCGGGAGGACCTCGGAACCGGCCGCGCGATCCCCCTCGGCCGGGGCCGCAGGGCCGCCGGGCACGGCCGTGAACGTGGCGGAGGTCCGGTCCGGGGGAGAGGACAGCAGGTCCTTCGGGTAGCGCGTGAGCCGGTCCGAGATCGACGTGGCGGGCACGTTCGACGCCGTCAGCGTCGTCCGGTCGCCGCGCGCGGTGATCTCGCGCCAGCCCGGCCCCTCGGCCGCGCCGGTGCGCAGCTCGACGCGGACCTTCCCGGCTTCGTCCCCGCGCGGCAGCGGCGCCGTGAACGCGCACTCCACGCGCAGCGTCCTGAGGCCCGCCTGACCGGGTCGGAGCACCGCGTCGGCGGTCCGCACGGCGAGGGCGGCCCGGCGTCCGTCGACCTCGGCCTCGGCGCGCCGCGCGGCGCTCGCGCAGCGCTCCTTCGCCCACGCCTGCCGCCCCCGCGCGGCGAGTTCGGGCCGCACCTGCTGCGTCGGGATCTCGGCCAGGTCCTCCACGTGGTCCACGCGCAGGGTGCCGGGGCGGACGAGCAGCCCGTCGTAGTGGTTGACCGTGAAGTTGCCGAGCGGGTGGGCGGAGGCCTGCGGGGACGCGGCCAGGAGGAGCCCCACCGAGGCGGCACCAAGAGCCGTGGGCAGGACGACGTACCGCTTCCAGCGCCTCATCGCGAGGCCCCCTTCCCCGTGGCCCCGTCAAGGGCCGCCCGCGCCGCCTTCGCGCCCAGCGGCGAGAACCCGGGGTTGCGGTCCAGCGCCTCGCGCAGCAGCTCGCGGCCCTCGGCCCGGTCGCCCGCGGCCAGTTCGATCACGCCCTGGTGGTAGAGGAACGCGGCCTCGCCGAAGCCGGTCGCCGTGGCCCGCCGCGCGTACGGCAGCGCCTCCTTGTCGCGGCCCGCCATGTGCAGCGCCCAGGCGAGCGCGTCCGCCGTGTGCACGGTGTGCCGGCGCTGCCACTCGGCGCGCGCCGCCCTGAGGCCCGCGGCCCGGTCGCCGTGCTCCGTCGCGGCGAGCGCGATGTCCAGGTCGACGTCGACGCCGCCCGCGCGCGCGAGCCGCAGCCACGTGCCGACGAGGGCGTACTGCCGCTCAGCCGCCTTCTTCTCGCCGCGCGTCTCGTAGAGCTCGCCGAGCTCCACCAGCGCGCTCGGCAGCGGGGCGCGCGCCACGACGTCCTTCAGGTCACGGATCGCGCCCGCCGTGTCCCCGCTCGCGGCCCGCGCCCTGCCGCGCCCCTCCAGGGCGGCGACGGCGTCCGGGTCCGCGCGCAGCGCCGTCGCGTAGTGGCGCAGCGCGGTCTTGTACTCGCCCTGCCGCCAGGCGAGTTGGCCGAGCGACGTCGCCACGTACGACACGTCGCCGGGCGCCGTGGACGAGGCGAGGGCCCGCTCCAGGACCTTGCGGGCGGTGGTGGCGTCGCCGCGCAGCTCGTGCACGTATGCGAAGCGGGTGAAGGACGGGATGCCGGGGCGGCGCGAGTCGGCCTCGTCGGCGGCCTTCGACGCGCCCTTGTAGTCGCCGAGTTCGACGAGCGCGTCGACGCGCAGCGCGAGGGCCGCCTCGCTGTACGGGTTGCTGGCGAGGGCCTCGCGGGCGTGGCGCAGCGCGCCGTCGAAGTCGTGCCGGGCCGCGGCGAGCGCGGCCCGGCCGGCGAGCGCCGGGTCGTTGCCGGGCCGCAGCTCCAGGGAGCGGGCCAGCGCCCGCTCGGCCTGCGGGTAGCGGGACGGGTCCGCGCTCACTCGTGCCTGCTCGACGTAGGCGGTGCCGAGCGAAGCCCACGACGCGTAGTCCTTGGGCCGGGCCTTCAGGCGCTTCTGCAGCTCGGCGACGCCCCGGTCGAGATCGCCCGAGGCGAGCCGGGCCGGTGCCGGGTTCGGCATGGTCCCCGTGGTCACGGCCCTCGGCGGGGAGCCGTCGTCGGCGATCAGGGCGCCCGCGGTGATGGCGAGGGCGAGCGCGGCACCCAGGGCGAGCAGCCGCCCGAGCCCGGACGCCCTGATCCCCTTGCCGGACAAGGCCTGCATGCGCGCTCCTTGGGACGAGGTTCAGAGAGACGAAGTTCCGAGAGATGAAGGGACGAAGAGACAAAGAGACAGGTGGGAGGCGCGGCCCGCGGTGTGGAGTTCAGGCACGCGGGCCGCGCCGGTCCGAGGGGACGGCTCACGCGGAGAACGGCGGCTCGAACCCCGCCCGCCGCCTGCTCCGGCCGCGCCACCACAACAGCCCGGTGCCGATCAGCAGGAAGCCGGCGCCTGCCGCCGCTGCGGAGGCCAGCACGAGCGTGTCGTCGTCGCCGGAGCCCGAGGACACCGAGCTGCCGGTGAGCTGGTCGCGGACCTCGGTGTCGCTCTGCGACTCGGTCTTGGCGAGCGGCCCGCGCGAACCCTCCGTGGGCAGCGCCACGTACGGGAACGACGACTCGAACTTCTTGTCGTTGGCGTCGACGGCGTCGCCCAGGTCGTTCTTCTTGCCGAGGAGCTCGCCCTCGACGACCTGGAGCTCGGCGTCCACGACGTCATCGGCGAGCCGACGGCCGTTCGGGAAGCCCGCCTTGTCGCCTTCCAGCACGCCGAGCCGCTTCGGTGAACTCGTCGGCGGTATGGATGTGTTGAGGCGCAGCATCTCCGAGGGGCGCACGCCCGGCGGCTGGTTGAGCCCCTTCACGCCCTTGAGGAAGACGTCCACCAGGTCGTTGCGCGGTGTCTTCGGAGCCTTGATCTTGTAGATCGACTCGATCAGCTTGGGCAGCTCGGGCTCGGTCACGAACGGCAGGAACTGGGCGTCGTTCCACGGCGAGGACGCGTTGAAGCGGTCCTTGACCTTCTGCGGGTTGACGACCTCGTTGACCAGCGGGCTGCCGAGCCGTGACACCTGCTTCCAGTCGCCCTGGGCGTCCTTGCGCTGTGTCGTCGACCACACGCCGATGACCGGCTGGTCCTTCGACTCCGTCAGGAACGCGGTGGGCACCTGGAGGGCGACGGTGTTGACGTTGTAGCCCTTGAGGGTGTCCCGGCCGACCTCCGAGAGGTTCCCGCCGTACAGCAGGTCGAAGACGCGCAGGTCGAGGAAGAACGGGTCGTCGGCCTGGCCCACGTACGAGGTGACGCCGCCGCCGACCTTCTTCACCGCCTGGTCGCGGAGCTTCTTGTAGTCGGGCATCGACGCCTTGCCGACGTTCGAAGGCGCCACCGGGGCGTTGTCGGCGATCTTCGACTTCGACACGACCTTCTGGTCCTTCAGGCGCAACAGGTCGATGTCGTAGGTCTGCGTGACGTTCAGATCCGGGTCGTCGAGGCTCTCCACGGGGCCGGTGTTGTAGAGGAACGTGTCGCCGTTCTTCGTCTGGGTGTGGAACGTCCACCGGTACAGCAGATCGCCCTGCGCGTCGCCGTCGCTGTCGATGTGGACGTCGTACTGGGCGTCCTCGGGGAACGGGTAGAAGTTCGGTCCGCCCGCGGGCTCCTCGAAGGGCGTCCAGTTGGCGACGAGGGTCGTGGTGTCCGGCTTGTCGGGGCTCACGAACGCGTACACGTCCGTGTTGTCGTACTGGGGCTGGCCCGAGATCAGGGGGGCCTCGCGGTGGCTGGAGGCCTCGGCCCGCTGCGGGCCGACGCCGGTCGCGCCCGCGGCCACGAGACCGCCCGCGGCGAGGCCGCCGCAGACCAGGAGCGCCAGTCCCTGGCGCCGCATTCGCACGCGGGGCGTGCCGCGCGCCATGTCGGGGCTTGCCGAAGCCGGTGTCTTCGATGGCTTCGCTGACTGAGAGGTCATGGGTTACGTCCTCACGCGGTCCGTGCACGAAGTGCGGTTGACGCCAAGCCATTCGGCGCGCCGGGCCCGGCGGATTGGTCGGCCGCCGATTGGTCGGCCGCCGATTGGGCGGTGGACCGCCGGCCGCCCGTACTTCCCTCACGAAACCTCGCGGCGCCCCCGATCCGGACCGGGCCCGGCCGCGAACCAGGTAGTGGGGGCGGCGCGGCACCGGGCCGCGCCGCCGAGCGGGAGGGGAACCGATGCGGGTGGACAAACTGCTGCCGCTGGTCGGGCAGGGCGACGTACGGGCGTACGAGGAGCTGTACGAAACGGTGTCGGGCGCGGTGTACGGGCTGGTGCTCCGGGTCCTGCGGGACCCCGCCCAGTCCGAGGAGGTCACCCAGGAGGTCTTCCTCGAACTGTGGCGGGACGCCGCCCGCTTCGACCCCGGCCGGGGCACCGCCATGGCCTGGGTGCTCACCCACGCCCACCGCAGAGCGGTCGACCGGGTGCGGCAGGCCCGGGCGTCCCGGGAGCGCGAGGAGCGGGCCGCGAGCCGCTGGCACCGCACCGCCTTCGACGAGGTCGCCGAGGAGGTCGAGACGAACCTGGACCGCGAGTGGGTGCGCCGCTGCCTCGAAGGCCTCACCGACCTCCAGCGCCGCTCCGTGACCCTCGCCTACTACGAGGGCTACACCTACCGGGAGGTCGCGCAACGCCTCGCGGTCCCGCTCGGCACCGTCAAGACGCGGATGCGGGACGGCCTCACCCGGCTGCGCGCCTGCCTGGGGGACGCCGCATGAACCTCCGGATGCGTTCGACCCATCGGCCGCGTTCCCTCGTGGCGCCCTACGCCCTCGACGCCCTGGAGGACCGCGAACGCGCCCGCTTCGAGCGGCATTTGAAGCGCTGCGACGCCTGCGCCGACGAGGTGCGCGCGCTCACGGAGAGCTCCGTGCGGCTCGCCTGCTCGGCCGCCGTCGCCCCGCCCGCCGAACTGCGCGAGCGGGTCCTGACCGCCGTACGAGACACCGAGCAGGTCACGGCGGAGCCGCGGCCCCGCGTCGCACCACGCGCGCGTGGACTGCTGATTCCGCTCGGCGTCGCCACGGGGGCGGGCGCGCTCACCGTGGCCGCGCTCTTCGCCGTACAGCTGGAGCGCACCTCGGAGCGGCTCGACGCGCAACGGGCCGCCGCGCGCGAGGTGGCGCGGGTGCTCGCGGCGCCGGACGCCGGGGCCGTGCGCGCCGACGGCCTGAACGTGGTCGCGTCGCCGGAGCGGGGCAGCGCGGTGATCACTGTCACAGGTCTCCGGCCGCCGCCCCGCGGCCGGGTCCACCAGCTGTGGCTGATGGAGCCCTCGGCGCCGCCCCGCTCCCTCGGTCTGCTGCCCGCCGCGGGCTCCGACACGCCCGTGGTGGCCACCGGCTTGACTCCGGACGCCTCCTCACTCGCTGTCACGACCGAGCCGGACGGCGGCTCAGAACGGCCCACGGAAGCCCCACTTGTCCAACTCGCCCTGGAATCAGTCGGATTCGGAGAGTGATCGCTTTCGAGCCGTCAACCCCCTTACGAGGGAAGTGAATACCGCGACCGGGATACACGAGTGTCGCGCTGGGGCGATAGGGTTAACCTGCCCGGGCCGGGTGCCCTCGTACGGGTGGGGAGTGACATGGAACAGATAACAGTGCGCAGCAGGCCGCGAGTGCCTGCGATTACCTGCGGGAACAGTGCGACCAGTTCGCGTCTCGACCGCCATCTCTCGGTGCTCGGCGGCCCTGCCGTCCCGCAGCGCGAGACGATGGAGGCGACGTCTCTGATGCGCGAGCTGACCACGCGGGACACGGCGCACGAGCGCAGTGGCGTGCGCGCACGCGTGCGGAGGGTCTCCCTCTTCGCGCCGCTGCGTCGGCTCAGCCGCTCGCTTTTCGGCGGCCACTAGAAGGACGGCCGACCCAGCAAGAGACAAGGCCCGTATCGCGCCTCCGCGCCGTCCGGTGTACCGCCGCGCATCACAGCGACCGTCATCCCCACGGCACGCGGCGGACACTCCGGCAAGGAGGACGATGCGGGCCTTTGTCGTGCCCGCGTCCTTGTACGTCGCGTAACGCCCTTGTCACGCACGGATGTTGACGGGGCAACCTCCAGGGTCCAGTGTGGCGCGTGATCGTCGTTGGCAGTTACAGCTACACCCACCTCACCCCCGGAGGTACGCGTGTGTGACCTGCACGACCACCACGAGCACGAGATGCCCCAGGCCATGTCCGGGCCGCAGATCAGCAGACGCCGCATCATGCAGATGCTCGGCGCCGCCGGAGTGACCACCGCCGCGATGACCGCCCAGGCGGACCCGGCGATGGCCGCCGCCTCGGACGGCGCGGCCGCGGCCCCGCTCGAATACGAGGCGCCCGAGGGGCTCGCGGAGGACAGCCCCGCCAAGGCCGCCGCCCTCGGCTGGATCGGCGCCAACAGCTCCCGCATCACCGGCCTGAACGAGGAGATCTGGGAACACGCCGAGCTGTCGCTGCGCGAGTGGAATTCCTCACTCGCCGAGGCGGGCTTTCTCGAACAGGCCGGATTCGACGTGAAGTTCGGCACGGCCGGCTTCCCGACCGCGTTCACCGCCACCTACTCCTACGGCAGCGGCGGCCCGGTGCTCGGCTTCAGCGGCGAGTACGACGCGCTGCCCGGCCTCTCCCAGAACAAGGGCGTAGGCCACCACGACCCGCGCGAGTACATCCACGACCCCTTCGCGCCGAGCTACGGCCCGGGACACGGCTGCGGGCACTGCGCGCTCGGCACCGCCGCGGCGGCCGCTGCCGCCGCCGTCGCCCAGGCCGCGAAGAAGCACAAGCTGCCCGTCACCGTGAAGTTCTTCGGCTCCACCGCCGAGGAGACCCTGATCGGCAAGACGTACGCGGTCAGCAAGGGCGTGTACGAGGGCCTGGACGCCTTCCTCGACTGGCACCCCTCCACCGCCAACGCCACCGGCTGGGGCACCAGCAACGCCATGACCGCCGTGACCTTCACCTTCCTCGGCGTGGCCGGGCACGGCGGCACCCCGCTCGGCAACAAGTCCGCGCTCGACGCCGCCGTGATGATGGCGACCATGTCGGAGTTCCTGCGCGAGGAGAACATGGCGCCGAGCGCCCGGCTCCACTGGGTGATCAACAACGGCGGAGACATACCCAATGTCACTCCAGAGATCGCGGAGATCTCCTACTACGTCCGCGAGGGCAGCATCGCCCGCGTCAAGGTGCTGCTCGACAAGGTGATCGCGATCTCGGAGGCCGCCGCCAAGGCCTCGCAGACGAAGGTCCAGCACCGCATCACCTCGGCCTGCTGGAACCAGTTGCCGTCGAAGTCCTTCGCGGAGCTGCTGCACGAGAACATGCGGCAGATCGGCCCGCCGAAGTTCAGCGCGCAGGCCCACCAGTTGGCGAAGGACCTGCAGAAGTCGCTGGGGCTCCCCGAGGCCGGGATGCACGACAAGGTCGCCGAACTCAAGCCGCCGGACCCGGTGTTCCTCGGCGGCGGCTCCACCGATGTCGCGGACATCAGCTGGAACGTGCCGACCGTGTCGATGGGCTCCGCGCTCGCCCCGATCGGCACGAAGATGCACACCTGGTCGACGGCCGCCTGCGCCGCCGCCGCGCCCGGACAGGCCGCGGTGCTCGCCGCCGCGAAGTATCTGGCGGCCACGGCGGTCGACCTGATCACCCAGCCGGAGCGGCTCAAGGCGATCAAGGACGAGTTCAAGGACCGTACGAAGGGCGTCGAGTGGAAGACGGCGATCCCCGACGGCTATGAGCCGCCCATGTACGAGCCGCCGGAGTGGTTCCTGAAGAAGACCGGGCAGAAGTGGCCGCCGGACAACATCACCTGGCCGCCGAAGCGGGTCGTGTCCCAGGAGAAGTTCTCCTCGCTCGGCCCGGCCCTGGAGCCGCAGAAGTAGCCGCGTGCGGTCCGTTCACCGTTCGCCGCGCGCACAGCGGCGGACGGCGAGCGGCACGCACACCGCGAGCAGCACCGCGCACCACGCCAGCGAGCCCGCCACCGGGTGCGTCACGGGCCAGGCCGCGCCGTGCGGCACCGGCGCGTTGCCGAACAGCTCGCGCACGGCCGTGGCCACCGCGCTGATCGGGTTCCACTCGGCGAGGGTGCGGACCCAGCCCGGCATCCCGTCAGTGGGAATGTACGCGTTCGACAGCAGCGGCAGCATGAAGGTCGCGCTGCCGAGCTGCCCCGCCGCCTCCTCGCTCCCGGAGGCGAGGCCGAGCAGGATGCCCACCCAGGTCGTCGCGAACCGGAAGAGCAGCAGCAGCCCGAACGCGCCGAGCGCGCCCGGCAGACCGCCCTCGATCCGCCACCCCATCGCGAGCCCCACGAGCACCAGCGGCACGAGCCCGACCGCCGTCGTCAGCAGATCGGCGACGGCCTGCCCGAGCGGCACCGCGGCCCGGCTCATCGGCAGCGTCCGGAAGCGGTCCATCACGCCCCGGTGCGAGTCCTGGGCGGCGCCGAACATCCCGGTCATGATCCCGTTGGCCGCGGTCGCCACCAGCATCCCCGGCACCAGGAACGCCCGGTAGTCCGAGCCCGGCATGGCGAGCGCCGAGCCGAACACGTAGCCGAAGAACAGCAGGAACACGATCGGCATCGTCTGCGTCATGATCAGGATCGCCGGGGCGTGCCGCACGCGCTGGAGGTGCCGGCCGAGCATGGCCGTGCCGTCGTAGAGGATGGCGGTGCTCATGCGGCGACCTCCTGGGTCTCGTGGCCGGTGACGGTGAGGCGCAGGAACACCTCGTCGAGGGTGGGCGGGCGCAGCGTCGCGTCGAGCAACGGGACGCCGGACGCGTCGAGTTCGCGCACGACGCGGGGGAGGGTGACCGCCGGGTCGAGGACGACGGCGCCCACGGTGCGGCGCTCGGCGTCCACGCTGGGCCGGGCACCCGTGAGCTGGTCGAGGACGACGGCGGCGGCGTGCAGCGCCTGCTCGCCCGCGTCCTGCGCCACGACGCCCACCGAGATTTCCAGGTAGCGCCCGATCTGTGCCTTGAGGTCGGCGGGGGTGCCCGAGTGGGCGGCGCGGCCGTCGTCGATCAGCACGATGTCGTCGGCGAGCTGGTCGGCCTCCTCCAGGTACTGGGTGGTGAGGACGACGGTCGTGCCCTCGCCGGACAGCTCGCGCACGGCCTCCCAGATGCGGTTCCTGCTGTGCGGGTCGAGGCCGGTCGTCGGCTCGTCGAGGAAGAGCACGGCGGGCCGGGTGATCAGGCTCGCGGCCAGGTCGAGGCGGCGGCGCATGCCTCCGGAGTACGTACGGGCCGGGCGGTCGGCGGCCTCGGTCAGCTCGAAGCGCTCGATCAGCTCGTCGGCGCGGGTGCGGGCGCGCGGCGCGCGCAGCAGGCGGGCGAACAGCCGCAGGTTCTCGCGGCCCGTGAGGTCGCCGTCGACCGAGGCGTACTGGCCGGTGACGCCGATGCGGCGGCGGACGGACTGCGGGTCGGCGGCGATGTCGTGCCCGGCGACACGCGCGGTGCCGGCGTCGGGGCGGAGCAGGGTCGTGAGCAGCCGGACCGCGGTCGTCTTGCCCGCCCCGTTCGGCCCGAGCAGGCCGCACACCGTGCCCTCGCGGACCGCCAGATCAAGGCCCCGCACGGCGTGCACGGCCTTCGGCCCCTTGCCGAAGCGCTTCTCCAGACCCTCACTAAGTACAGCGTACGTAGAAGTCATGGCCCCACCGTAGCGCACTACGTACGGTGTACGTAACTAGGATGGTGCGCGAGGTGATGATCAATGGCGGGCCGAGCGGCCGAACCCGAAGTGATCTGGGCGCGCCCCGAGCGCGCCGGGCGGGGGCCGAGGCCCGCGCACAGCAGGGCCGACATCGCGGCGACGGCGGTCCGCGTCGCCGATGCCGAGGGCATCGACGCGGTGTCCATGCGGAAGATCGCGGCCGAGCTGGGCATGGGCACGATGTCGCTGTACAACTACGTGCCGCGCAAGGAGGACCTGTACGAGCTGATGGTCGACGCCGTCAGCGGCGAGTACGAGTTCCCCGAGCCGAGCGGCGACTGGCGGGCGGACGTGCTCGGCCTCGCCCGGCAGGCGCGGGCGCTGATGCACCGGCATCCCTGGCTGCCCGGCCTGATGTCACCGGTCTACGGGTTCAGCCCGAACGCGCTCGCGTACCTGGAGTACTGCCTGACCTGCCTCGACCCGCTCGACCTGCCGTACGGCACGAAGATGGAGCTGGTGGCGGCGGTGACCAGCGTGGTCACGACGTACGTCGCCAACGAGATCGCCACGGTCGAGCGGACCCGCTCCCTGCCGTGGAGCGCCGAGCGGGAACAGGCCGTGCGCATCGCCTACCTGGGCGAGCAGGTGGCCTCGGGCCGCTATCCGCGCCTCGCGGCGTCGTTCGCCGAGGACGCCGGCCCCATCGACCTGGAGGCGGTGTTCGAGCGGGCGCTGCGGCGGACCCTGGAAGGGTTCGCGGCCGGGTGACGCGCCCGCCCCGGCGGGTCACACGATCGCGAACTGGCCCCCCGGGCCTTCCTCCTGGTGGTCCAGGACCGAGGCCGGGCGGCGTGCCCCCTCCGGGACGGGGAGCACATGGGCCCGCTCCAGGTCCTGGGCCGTCATCGGATCCGCGAGCGCGGCCCGTCGCAACTCGTCCTGAAGCGGGCCGAGTTCCGCGAGCAGCGTCAGGACCGTGACGAGTTCCAGGAGCTGCGAGGTCCACGGCTGCGGCCAGGTCGCCGGGCGCAGGGCCGCGAGGGTGCCCGGCTCGGCGGGCTCGGTGCGGCGCGCGAACCACTGCTCCAGGACCCGGACCCCGCTGACATGGAAGTCCCAGGCCGCCGCGGGCACCGGCGACACCCGCCCGTCACCGACGAGCAGGGCCTCCTCCTCGCGGTCGTAGACGATCTCCGTGGGCCGGGCAGGCAGAGGGGCGCGCACGTACGGGCGGCGGCCGCCGGGCAGCTTGGGGCGGTCGGCGTCCGTGCCGCGCCGCTCCAACCACAGGACACGGCGGCCGAGTTCGACGCCGCGCGCCCATACGTCGGGGTCGTCCGGCAGCGGCACGCGGATGTCGGGGGAACCGGCGCGGGCGCCCACCGCCAGGATCCACGCGAACAGATCGGGCGCCGTCACCTCCCGGTCGTACGCGCCGGAGAGGTGGGTGAGCAGGCCCGGCGCCACGTTCGGCTCCGCGCCGCCGGGGCGGCGGTACAGCGGGCGGATGCGGCCGGGCCGGCCCGCGGGGGAGCGCCCTTCCGGGAGCACGGCGGACGCGAGCAGCGCGGGGCCGCCGGCATCGGGCACGTACCCCTGCTCCACGAGGAACAGCTGCCGGTCGTCCGCGACCCGCCACAGCTCGGGCCGCGCCGCGTCGATCAGGCGCTGGTCCGGGATGAGCCACTGCTCGTCGAACGGGGCGTGCAGCAGCGGGACGGGGGCGGGGCAGGGGCCCTCCGCGTGCGCGAGCGGCTCGGTGCCGGTGCGCTGGCCGGGGAGCTGGGCGGCGGCGGTGTGCAGGGTGCGGGCGCGGGAGGGCACGAGGAGGGCCGCGCGCTCGTCCTGGCCTGCCGCCACGAAGGCGTTCCAACGGGCCTTCAGGGACGCGGCGTCCGGTGCGACGGGCCAGCCGCGGCCCGTGCGCAGCGGGGCGACGGACCAGGGCATGAGCTCCGCGAGGAGCGGGTCGTTCGTCACGCCCGGCATGGTACGTCCCCCTTCTTTCACGGCACCGTGGTTGCGCTCTCGGGGCTCTGCCCCGGACCCCGCTGCTCAATCGCCGCAGGGGCTTGAAATGCCAACTCCCGCGGGGCTTGATCCATCAATCGCCGGCGGGGATCGATCCATCAAGCCCCGCCGGCGATTGAGGCGCGGGGTCCGGGGCGGAGCCCCGAGGCCGCAACGGCGTTGCCGTGCAACATCAATCCGCGTCCAGCGTCACCGTGAACGAGAAGCGGTCCCCCCGGTAGTGGATGACCGCCACGTCCAGCACCCTGCCCTCCTCGTCGTAGGTCACACCCGTGTAGTGCAGGATCGGGCTGAGCAGGGGGACTTCGAGGAGGCGGGCCGTCTCGGGGTCCGCGAGGCGTGCCTGGACCGAGTCCGTGATCCGGCTGATGCGCACGCCGACCACGTCCCGCAGCACCTTCGTCATCGGCCACCGCTCCAGGTCCGCGAGGTCGACGCGGGCGCCGATGTCGGGCCGCAGGTAGTTGCGGGCGTGGTTCGTCGGCTCGCCGGTCTTCTCGTCGGAGCGCAGCCGGTGGTACGTGGGGACGGCGCCGGCTCCGGGGAAGTGCTCGGCGAAGGCCACGGGGACCGGCACCGTGTCGTGGTCGAGCAGCCGCGTCGTCATGCCGGACTGCTGCGCGACGATCGCGTCGACCGAGCCCAGCAGGCGCACCGGCGCGCCCTGCTGGGCATCCGGCTCGATGAACGTGCCGCGGCGCCGGTGCCGCGTGATCAGCCCCTCGTCCTCCAGTTCCTTCAGCGCCTGACGCATGGTGAGCACGGAGACCCCGTAGTGCCCCGCGAGTTGTTCCTCGGTGGGCAGACGCAGCGGGTCCTGCGGCGATCTTCCGAGTATCGAGGCGCGCAAGGACTGCGACACCTGATACCAGAGCGGCAATTTGCGGTTCAGGACGATCGAGTCCGGGGCGAATGACGTCACGGGTTATCCGTACCGGTCGCGGGGGGAGTGGTGCAATGCGGCGACCATGGGGTCTATCCGCGGAAGTGGCGTTCCAGACCCCGCCACACGTCGTCGTAGCCGCGCTGCAGATGGTCCGCGGTCGAGGCCTGCGGGGCGAGGGTGACGGGCCAGCGCGTCTCGAACATGAACGCCAGGCCGTCGTCCACCTTCTGCGGCTTCAGCTCGGCGGCGCTCGCCTTGTCGAACGTGTCCCGGTCGGGGCCGTGCGCCGACATCATGTTGTGCAGCGAGCCGCCGCCCGGCACGAAGCCCTCGGCCTTCGCGTCGTAGGCGCCCTCGATGAGCCCCATGTACTCGCTCATCACGTTCCGGTGGAAGTACGGCGGCCGGAACGTGTCCTCGCCCACCAGCCAGCGCGGCGCGAACACGACGAAGTCGACCCCGGCCAGGCCCGGCGTGTCCGAGGGGGACGTCAGCACGGTGAAGATCGACGGGTCCGGGTGGTCGTAGGAGATGGTCCCGATGACGTTGAAGCGGCGCAGATCGTATACGTACGGGACGTGGTTGCCGTGCCAGGCGACGACGTCGAGCGGGGAGTGGTCGTAGGTGGCCGTCCAGAGGTTTCCGCAGAACTTGTTGACGACCTCGACGGGGCCCTCGGTGTCCTCGTACGCGGCGACGGGCGCCCTGAAGTCCCGCGCGTTCGCGAGGCCGTTGGCGCCGATCGGGCCGAGGTCGGGGAGCTGGAACGGGGCGCCGTAGTTCTCGCAGACGTACCCGCGGGCCGTCTCGTCGAGGAGTTCCACGCGGAAGCGGACGCCGCGCGGGATCAGCGCCACCTCGTTCGGCTCGACGGCGAGCACCCCGAACTCCGTGCGCAGCAGCAGTCCGCCGCGCTCGGGGACGATCAGCAGCTCGCCGTCCGCGTCGCTGAACACCCGTTTCAGCATGGGGGAGTTGGCGTGGTAGAGGTGCACGGCCATGCCGGTGCGCCGCGTCGCGTCGCCGTTGCCGCCGAGCGTCCACAGGCCGGCCAGCCAGTCCGTGCCGGGCGCGGGCTCCGGCAGCGGGTTCCAGCGGCGGCGGTTGGGGTCGGGGGCGGTCTCGGTGAACGGGGCCGTGCGCACCGCGCCGTTGTCGACACGGCTGAACTCCGGGTGCGCCGCCGACGGGCGGATCCGGTACAGCCACGAGCGGCGGTTGTGCGCCCGCGGCTCGGTGAAGGCGCTGCCGCTGAGCTGCTCCGCGTACAGGCCGAGCGGCGCGCGCTGCGGCGAGTTGCGCCCCTCGGGCAGGGCTCCCGGCACGGCCTGTGAGCCGTGCTCGTTCCCGAAGCCGGTGAGGTAGGTCAGCCCCTCGGCGGTCTTGCGTACGTCCCCGCTCATCATCGCTCCCTGGTCAATGATTCCTATGCAACACCGTAGGATTCGCGGGTGCGCGGCGCAAGACACCGCCGTCCTCCGGATGGCCGACGCGCGGCGGTACCAGCGGCCGAGCGGCGGCCCGCGGGCGTCCTCCCCGCGAGGGATCCGCGGGCGCCGAAGGTCCTCTACCGTCCCGGACATGCCCAGCTTCCCGTCGCTCCGTCCGGCCGCCGCGGCGCTGCTGACCTGTGTCCTGATCGCCGGCTGCGGGGAGGGCGGCGACGGCCCCCGGCCCGCCGGAGAGGTCCTCTCCCGCACCGACGACGCGGGCCGCCACTACCGCCGGGTCGCCAAGGAGGACGCACCCGAGATCGGCTTGATCGTGAAGCCGCGGACGGGCCCCGCGGGCGGCTGGGAGGTGCGTATCTGGGTGCGCCGCTTCCGCCTCAGCCCCCACGGCACCCCGGCGCGGGCCGTCGAGCGCCGCGGCTACGCCCGGCTCTACCTCGACGGCCGCTGCCTCGCCCGCCTGCGCGCCGTCGACTACCGCCTCCCCGGCAGCCGCCTCAACCGCGGCACCCACCAGCTCACCGCCCGCCTCTACGCCGACGACCACACGGTGTGGGCCGTCGCGGACAAGCCCGTCCAGGCCACCGCGGACCTGACCGCGTCCCCGTAGGCTGGCCGCATGGCCCACCCAACGTCCCTGCGCCGCAAGCCCGTTCAGCGGCGCAGCGCCGAGCGTCTGACCCGGATCCTCGACGCCTGCGCCGAGCTCCTCGACGAGACGGGCTACGACGAACTGAGCACCCGCGCCGTCGCGCACCGCGCCGAGGTCCCCATCGGCTCGGTCTACCGCTTCTTCGGCAACAAGCGGGCCCTGGTCGACGCGCTGGCGGAGCGCAATCTGGAGCGGTACGTGCGGCGGGTCACCGCACGCCTCGCAGCCGTCCGCACCGGCGACTGGCGGGCCGCCATGGACGCCGTGCTCGACGAATACCTCGCGATGAAGCGCACGGCGCCGGGCTTCTCCTTGGTCGACTTCGGCACCCAGCTCCCCGTGGGCGCCCCGGACGCCGACCCCAACCACCGCGTCGCCGACACCCTCACCGAACTCCTCGCCCCACGCCTCGACCGGACCCCCGACGCGGCCCTGCGCCGCGCGTTCCTGGTGGCCGTCGAATCCGCCGACGCCCTGGTCCGGCTCGCGTTCCGGATCGACCCGGAGCGCGGCGACGAGGCGATCATCGCGGAGGTGCGGGAGCTGTTGCGGGCGTATCTGGCCCGGGTGCTCGACTGAGGCTTCCGCGCGAGACGGCCGTGACCTGGAGTTTTGCGCTTATTGCTCGCGTGTCAACGTCTTGTTAACGCTTGTTCGGCCCACCTAGCGTCTCGCTGGCTGCCTCCCCCACGGCGGCTGTTCGAAGGCGAACGTAGACGTGAGAGGGCCCTCCCCATGCTGACCATCCTCGGATTCGGGATGATCGCCACCTTCCTGGTGCTGATCATGATGAAGAAGGTGTCGCCCATCGCGGCGCTCGTGCTCATACCGGCGCTGTTCTGCGTCCTGGTGGGCCAGGGCGCCAAGCTGGGCGACTACGTGATCGCCGGCATCGGTGACCTGGCGCCCACCGCAGCCATGCTGATGTTCGCGATCGTCTACTTCGGCGTGATGATCGACGTCGGTCTCTTCGACCCGATCGTGCGCGGCATCCTGAAGTTCGCGAAGGCCGACCCCGTCCGCATCGTCGTCGGCACCGCCCTGCTCGCCGCGATCGTCTCGCTCGACGGCGACGGCTCGACCACCTTCATGATCACCGTCTCGGCGATGTACCCGCTGTACAAGCGCCTGAAGATGAGCCTCGTCGTGATGACGGGTGTGGCCGCGACGGCCAACGGCGTGATGAACACGCTGCCGTGGGGCGGCCCGACGGCCCGCGCGGCCACCGCGCTGAAGGTGGACGCCAGCGACATCTTCGTGCCGATGATCCCGGCGCTCGGCGTCGGCCTGCTCTTCGTGTTCGCCCTCTCGTACGTGCTCGGGCGCCGGGAGCGCAAGCGGCTCGGCTACCTCTCCCTGGACGAGGACCTGACGGTCACCGAGACCGTCGAGGAGAAGGTGCTCGTCGGCGCCGGCAGCGGCAACAAGGGGGCCGGCGCCGGTAGCGGCAGCGGCGGTTCCGCGTCCGCGCCCTCGTACGAGAACGAGGAGGGCGAGACGTTCGCCGGGCTCGACCCGAACCGGGCCACCCTGCGCCCCAAGCTCTACTGGTTCAACGCGCTGCTCACGGTCGTGCTCCTGGCCTCCATGATCATGGAACTGCTGCCGATCCCGGTCCTGTTCATGCTCGGCGCCGCGCTCGCGCTCTCGGTCAACTACCCGCACATGGCCGACCAGAAGGCCCGGATCGGCGCGCACGCCGAGAACGTCCTCAACGTCGCGGGCATGGTCTTCGCCGCCGCCGTCTTCACGGGCGTGCTCCAGGGCACCGGCATGGTCGACCACATGGCCAAGTGGGTCGTGAGCGGCATCCCCGACTGGATGGGCCCGCACATGGCGCTCGTGACGGGCGTGCTGTCCATCCCCTTCACGTACTTCATGTCCAACGACGGCTTCTACTTCGGCATCCTGCCGGTGCTCGCCGAGGCCGGGAACGCGCACGGTGTCTCGACCCTCGAGATCGCCCGGGCCTCGCTCGCCGGCCAGCCGCTGCACATGTCGAGCCCGCTGGTCCCGGCGGTCTACGTGCTCGTGGGCATGGCTAAGGTCGAGTTCGGCGACCACACCAAGTTCACCGTGAAATGGGCGGCGTTGACCGCGCTGGTCGTCCTCGGCGCCGGTCTGCTGTTCGGAATCGTGTGACCCGAGAAGTGCGTGACCTGATGAATCCAGAGAACCGATGAATCCCGAGAACCGATGAATCCCGTGACCTCATGAGCCGTGCCTGGCTGCTCCGCCTCGTCATCGCCTTCAGCTTCGCGCAGGGGGCGGTGTCGATGGCGCGGCCCGCGGTCTCCTACCGGGCCCTCGCGCTCGGCGCCGACGAGCGTGCCGTCGGCGTCATCGCGGGGGTCTACGCGCTGCTCCCGCTGTTCGCCGCCGTGCCGCTCGGCCGGCGCACGGACCACGGCAGGTGCGCGCCGCTGCTCCCGGTGGGGGTCGTCCTCATCGCGGGCGGGTGCGCGCTGAGCGGACTCGCCGACACGCTGGTGGCGATGGCCGCCTGGAGCGGTGTCATGGGGCTCGGGCATCTCTGCTTCGTCATCGGAGCCCAGTCGATCGTGGCCCGGCAGTCCGCGCCCGAGGACCAGGACCGCAACTTCGGCCACTTCACCATCGGCGCCTCCCTCGGCCAGCTCGTCGGGCCGATCGCCGCGGGGGCGCTCATCGACGGCCAGGACATGGCGGGCACGAGCGCGCTCGCGCTCCTCGTGTCGGCGGGCGTCTGCGCGCTGGCCGTGACGTCCCTGTGGCGCATCGAGACCCGTCGTACGCGGCCGGGTGCGCGCGCCAAGGATGCCGCCAGGGTTCCCGTGCACCGCATCCTGCGCACCCGCGGCGTGCCCGGCGGCATCTTCATCAGCCTCGCCGTCCTGTCGGCCACCGACATCCTCACGGCGTATCTGCCGGTGGTGGGCGAGCACCGGGGCATCGCGCCCTCCGTGGTCGGCGTGCTGCTCAGCCTGCGCGCGGGTGCCACGATCGCCTGCCGGCTGGTCATGACCCCGCTCATCAACTGGCTGGGCAGGACCGCCCTGATCGCCACCACGTGCCTGCTCGCGGCGCTGCTGTGCGCGGGCATCGCGCTGCCCGTGCCGGTGTGGGCGCTCGGCGTGATGCTGGTCGTCCTCGGCTTCTGCCTCGGGGTGGGCCAGCCGCTGTCCATGACCACGGTCGTCCAGGCCGCCCCCGCAGAGGCCCGCTCCACCGCGCTCGCGCTGCGGCTGACCGGGAACCGCCTCGGGCAGGTCGCGGCCCCGGCGTCCGCGGGTCTGATCGCGGGCGTGGCGGGGACGGCGGCGCCGTTCGTGATGCTGGGCGGGCTGCTGCTCGTGGCCGCAGGGCTCGGGATCAGGGGCGGCCTCGGGCGCGGTTCCGTGCCCAAGAGGTCGTGGGTTCCCCGGCTGCGCCGACGTGAGAAGGAGCGCCAGCGGCACTGACCCGGCGCCCCGGGGGCCGCGGTACCCCCTGGACCCCTGAAACTAGCGACGCTAGTTTGGCTGGGCACGTACGTGACACCCCGCACTCGCTCAGGGAGTTGTGCTCATCATGGTCCGCGCCGCTGTACTGCCCGCCGTCGGTTCCCCGCTGGAGATCGCCGACATCGACCTGCCCGAACCGGGCCCCGGCCAGGTCCGGGTGCGGCTGGCCGCCGCCGGGGTCTGCCACTCCGACCTGTCCCTGACCAACGGCACCATGCGGGTCCCGGTCCCCGCGGTCCTCGGCCACGAGGGCGCGGGCACCGTCGTCTCCGTCGGCGAGGGCGTGACGCACGTGGCGCCCGGCGACGGCGTCGTCCTCAACTGGGCGCCCTCCTGCGGCGACTGCCACGCCTGCGGGCTCGGCGAGGTCTGGCTGTGCGCCAACGCCCTCGCGGGCGCGGCGAACATCCACGCGAAGCGTGCGTCCGACGGCAGTGACCTGCACCCCGGCCTGAACGTCGCCGCGTTCGCCGAGGAGACGGTCGTCGCCGCGAACTGCCTCCTGCCCGTGCCGGACGGTGTCCCGCTCACCGACGCGGCCCTGCTCGGCTGCGCGGTCCTCACCGGGTACGGCGCGGTGCACCACTCCGCGCGCGTACGGGAGGGGGAGACCGTCGCGGTGTACGGCGTCGGCGGCGTCGGCCTCGCCACGCTCCAGGCCGCGCGCATCGCGGGCGCCTCGAAGATCATCGCGGTGGACGTCTCCCCGGAGAAGGAGGCGCTCGCGCGGGCGGCGGGCGCCACGGACTACGTGGTGGCGTCGGAGAACACGGCCCGCGAGATCCGCGCCCTGACCGCCAAGCAGGGCGTCGACGTGGCGGTGGAGTGCGTCGGCCGCGCCGTCACGATCCGGACCGCCTGGGAGTCCACCCGGCGCGGCGGCCGCACCACCGTCGTCGGCATCGGCGGCAAGGACCAGCAGGTCACCTTCAACGCCCTGGAGATCTTCCACTGGGGTCGCACGCTGTCCGGCTGCGTCTACGGCAACTGCGACCCGGCCCAGGACCTCCCGGTGCTCGCCGAGCACATCCGCGCGGGCCGCCTCGACCTCAGCACGCTCGTGACCGAGCGGATCGCCCTGGACGGGATCCCGGCGGCGTTCGACAACATGGTGGCGGGCAAGGGCGGCAGGGCGCTCGTCGTGTTCTAGCGGTGGCCCGGCGGTGTGCTGCCGATGAGTTCCCGGCTGGCGGCCGGTCTGTATGAGGAGAAACCTGATGCAGACCGGCGCGACCGTCGCCGGCACGGGACCCAGGAGGCACGCCATGCCCGCCAGCATCCAGAAGATCCGCCCCTGCTTGTGGTTCGACGGCAAGTCGGAGGAGGCCGTCGCCTTCTACATGTCGCTCTTCCCCGGCTCCGACTCCGAGGTCCTGGAGGTCCAGCACTTCGGGGACGAGGGGTCCCAGGAGCCGGGCTCGGGCGTCGTCGTGTCGTTCCGCCTGGCGGGCACCGAGTACCAGGCGCTGGACGGCGGCCCCGAATTCAAGTTCAACGAAGCGGTCTCGTTCTCCGTCGACTGCGACGACCAGGCCGAGGTCGACCGGCTGTGGGAGCGCCTCACGGCGGACGGCGGCGAGCCGGGCCCGTGCGGCTGGTGCAAGGACAAGTACGGACTGTCCTGGCAGATCGTGCCGCGCCGCCTGCCCGAACTCCTCGCCGACCCCGACAAGGACCGGGCCGGCCGGGTCCTCGCCGCGATGATGAAGATGGGCAAGCTGGACGTGGCGGGCCTCGAGTCGGCGTAGGGCTTCGGCGCCCTACGCGCCCCGTAGCTTCGGGAACGACCGCGCCGCCACCAGGAACACCAGCGTGGTCAGGGCGAACGGCCACGTGAACATGTGACCGCCCACCGGCGCGGCGAGCGCCCCGAACGCCGGGGCGCACACGGTCGCGGCCACCGCCCCCGCGACGGCGTACGCCATCGTGCGCGGCGTGGCCTTCAGGAACACGCCGCACAGGGCGAGCGCGACGAGCACCGCGTTGTACGCGGACGTGCCGTCGGCCAGCTGCGCGGCGGGCTCGCCGAGGGCCCACGCGGTCGCCATGCCCGCGACGTTCCCGAGGCAGGCCACGCCCGCGACCCGCGGCCCCGCCACCAGCAGCCCGGCGAGCACCAGCGCCCCCGCGTACCACTGCGGCATCAGGAAGATCTGGCCGAACCCGGCGAAGAACCCCCGCACGGCGTCGTCCAGTTGGATCCCGGTCCTGGCCCCGGACACCGCCTGCGGGAACGCGGCGATGCCGCCCCCGCCGGTCCACACCCGCGCGAACCCGGGCGCGGCCAGCGTGATGACGCTCGCCGCGAGGCAGAACGGCAGTGTCAGGGCGGGCAGTTCCCACGCCCCGAGGGCCCGCCCCGCGGCGGCGGTGGCCACGGTCGCCGCGGCGCAGCCGAGCAGGGCCACGAGCACCGACGACAGCCGGTCGGGGTTGAGGAAGACGGCACAACTCACGCCCACGAGGCAGGCGTTGAAGCCCTCCATGCCGATCGTGAGCCGCTCCTTGTCCACGCCGAGCAGCGCGGCGACCAGCGTGCCGACGGCCGCGCCCCCGACCCCGTAGAGCCCGTACTCCCACCCGGCGGAGAACAGTGCGGCGGCGAACAGCACGCCGGTGAGGGCCCGCGGCAGGAACGTGACCTGGCCGATCCCGCGCAGCACGCGCAGGGCGAACTGTCTACAACCGGTCGCCCAACTCTGCCCGATTTCCTGGTGAATCGCGGCATCCGCCGTCTGCGCCATGCGCCGCTCCCGTGTTACGAAGATGTTTCCCGGCCCGGCGAATGTACGTTACAGCTACTTCCGTGGAGGCCCCTGGCCGGGGGCGGGATCGCGCCAAGGTGCCCGCTCAGCGCGGCGCCGCCGCACCCAGCTCGGCCCGCAGCGCCCGCTCCCCGGCCCCGGTCACCCGCACCGCCCGCTCGGAGCCGATCCGCTCGACCCACCCGGCCGCGAAGGCGTGGGCGCACAGCGCGGCGCCCGCCCGTCCGGCGAGGTGGAGGCGGCGCTCCGTCCAGTCGAGGCAGCCGCGCGCCAGCGGCCGGCGCGGGCCGGGCTCCAGCGGCGCCCCGAGCGCCCGGAACCAGCCGTGCCCCGCGTCGGTGAGCGCGAAGGTCGACGAGTCGACTTCCGCCCGCAGCAGCCCCCGCTCGACCATCGCCTCGGTCACCGTGATCCCGAGCCGGCCCGCCAAGTGGTCGTAGCAGGTCCGCCCGCGGGCCATCGCGGTCCGGGCCGACGCCGCCCGCAGCGTGTCGGGCCGCTCGCCGCCGTCCGGTGCGGCGTACCCGGCGAGGCCCTCCAGGAGCTGCGCGGCGCGCGCGTCGGCGAGCCGCAGATAGCGGTGGCGGCCCTGCCGCTCCTCGGCGAGCAGCCCGCCCGCGACGAGCTTGCCGAGGTGTTCGCTCGCGGTCGACGCCGCGACGCCCGCGTGCCGCGCCAGCTCGCCCGCCGTCCACGCCCGGCCGTCGAGCAGCGCGAGCAGACAGGCGGCCCGCGTCTCGTCGGCGATCAGCGAGGCGAGGGCGGCGAGGCGCGGAGCGCCGGGTTCCTTGGAGGCGGTCATGCCTCAAGGATGACCCCGGCACGCTTCGGCAGCGGCCGAAACGTCAGCGGTCGACGGTCGGAACGTCAGCGGTCCGTGGCCGTGGAAGGGGCCGTGGCCACCTGCTCGTACTGCACGGCGAGCCCGTCGAGCAGTGCCGTCAGCCCCGTCTCGAAGGCCCGGTCGTCGACGATCTCCTGCCGCTCGGCGAGCAGATGCGCCTGCCCGAGGTGCGGATAGTCGGCCGGGTCGTACGCCGCCTCGTCGTCGGGGAAGCCGCCCGCGAACGAGCCGAGCGCGGAGCCCGTCACGAAGTACCGCATGAGCGCGCCGATCGACGTGGCCTGCGGCGCCGGCCATCCGGCGTCGACCATCGCGCCGAACACCGCGTCGGCGAGCCGCAGTCCGGCCGGGCGGTGCCCGGGCCCCCGCGCGAGCACCGGGACGATGTTCGGATGCGCGCGCAGCGCCGACCGGTAGGAGACCGCCCAGTCGTGCAGGGCGGTGCGCCAGTCCCGCTCGTCGTCGGCGTCGAACATCGACAGGTCGACCTGGGCGCTCACCGAGTCCGCGACCGCCTCCAGGATCTGGTCCTTCGTGCGGAAGTGGTTGTAGAGCGAGGGCCCGCTCACCCCGAGCTCGGCGGCGAGGCGGCGCGTCGAGACGGCCGCGAGGCCCTCGGTGTCGACGAGGGTGTGAGCCGCGTCGACGATGCGATCTCTGCTCAGGAGGGGCTTGCGCGGTCGGGCCATGCGGCACATAGTAGGGCTGCAAGCCAAAAACTAGCAGTGCTAATTAACTGCTTCACGATTCGATTCGCGCGGGAGTGGCCATGAACCTGGAGCTGAGCGAGGAACAGACGGCGGTGCGCCGGCTCGCCAAGGACTTCGTGGACCGGGAGATCGCGCCGAACGTGGTGGCGTGGGACCGGGCCGAGGAGGTCGACCGGGGCATCGTCAAGAAGCTCGGCGACGTCGGCTTCCTCGGCCTGACCATCGACGAGGAGTACGGCGGCTCGGGCGGCGACCACCTCGCGTACACGCTGGTCACGGAAGAGCTGGGGCGCGGCGACTCGTCGGTGCGCGGCATCGTCTCCGTCTCCCTGGGCCTGGTCACCAAGCCGATCCAGCAGTGGGCGAGCGAGGAGCAGAAGCGGCACTGGATACCGAGGCTGACCGCCGGAGAGGCGCTCGGCTGCTTCGGCCTCACCGAGCCGGGGCACGGCTCGAACCCGGCCGACCTCCAGACCCGCGCGGTCCGCGACGGCGACGACTACGTGATCAACGGCACGAAGATCTTCATCACCAACGGCACGTGGGCCGACGTCGTCCTCCTCTTCGCCCGCACCAACGACACCCCGGGCCACAAGGGCATCTCCGCCTTCCTGGTGCCCACCGACACCCCCGGCCTGAGCCGCAACACCATCCACGGCAAGCTCGGCCTGCGCGGCCAGACGACCGCCGAGCTGGTCCTGGAGGACGTCCGCGTCCCCGCCTCCGCGCTGATGGGCCCGGAGGGCAAGGGATTCTCCATCGCCATGTCCGCGCTCGCCAAGGGCCGGATGTCGGTGGCGGCCGGCTGCGTGGGCATCGCCCAGGCCGCCCTCGACGCGGCCGTCGGATACGCGGGCGAGCGCGAGCAGTTCGGCAAGCCCATCGCCTCGTACCAGCTGGTGCAGGAGCTGATCTCCGACATCTCCGTCGACGTGGACGCGGCCCGGCTGCTGACCTGGCGCGTCGCCGATCTCATCGACCGGGGCGAGGAGTTCGCGACGGCGGCCTCCAAGGCGAAGCTGTTCGCGTCCGAAGCGGCGGTCCGCGCGGCGAACAACGCGCTCCAGGTCTTCGGCGGCTACGGCTACATCGACGAGTACCCCGTCGGCAAGCTGCTGCGCGACGCCCGCGTCATGACCCTCTACGAGGGCACGAGCCAGATCCAGAAGCTGATCATCGGCCGCGCGCTGACGGGCGTCTCGGCGTTCTGAGTACGTACTTGAGTACGCGGGCGGATGGGGCTCCGGCCCCGTCCGCCCGATGCTGTACGGCATGAGCAGTGAGACTCCGGTCAAGCAGCAGAACACGGTCGCCTTCTACGGGCAGGCCGTCGCATCCTTCGTCGTCGCCCTCGCCGCGACCGCCATCGGCATCTACAGCCTCGACGTCAGCGGCTGGATCCGCGCGTTCCTGGCGATCGCCGTCCTGTACCTCACGACCTCGGCCTTCACACTGGCCAAGGTGATCCGGGACCGCCAGGAGGCGGGCCAGATCGTGAGCCGGGTCGACCAGGCCCGCCTGGAGAAGATCCTGGCGGACCACGACCCGTTCAAGCCGGTGGTGTGACGGCTAAGCGCTCGCTCACCCCGAAGGGTATGGTGTGGCACCAGCCCCACCCGAGGATGTGAGTGCAGCGATGACGCAGGACGAGCGCGGTATCGACGAGGCCGCGGACGAGATGCCGTGGGCCGACGTCACTCCCGACGCGGCCCGGCGGCTGCTCGTCGCGGCGGTGCAGGCGTTCGCCGAGCGCGGCTACCACGCGACCACCACCCGCGACATCGCGAGCCGCGCCGGCATGAGCCCGGCCGCGCTCTACATCCACTACAAGACCAAGGAAGAGCTGCTCCTCAAGATCAGCCGGATCGGCCACGACAAGGCCCTGGCGATCCTGCGCCGCGCGGTCGAGAGCGACGGCACGGCCGCCGAGCGGCTCGCCGAGGCCGTCCGCTCCTTCGTCCGCTGGCACGCGGGGCACCACATGACCGCGCGCGTCGTCCAGTACGAGCTGGACTCGCTGGGCGAGGAGAACCGGCCGGAGATCGTGGCGCTGCGCCGGCAGAGCGACGCGTCCGTGCGCGAGATCATCAACGACGGTGTGAAGGCGGGCGAGTTCGACGTCCCCGACGTGCCGGGCACCACGGTCGCGGTGCTCTCGCTCTGCATCGACGTGGCCCGCTGGTTCAACGCGGAGGGGAAGCGGACGCCCGACGAGGTCGGCGCGCTCTACGCCGACCTCGTGCTGCGCATGGTGGCCGCTCAGAGGTAGCGGCGGGGCCTACGGGCAGTGGCGGGGTCTACAGGTAGTAGCGGGAGACCGACTCCGCGACGCACACCGGCTTGTCGCCGCCCTCGCGCTCCACGGTGAACGCCACGGACACCTGCACGCCGCCGGCCACGTCCGAGACGTCCGTGATCTTCGCGGTGGCGCGAAGGCGCGAGCCGACCGGGACGGGGGCGGGGAAGCGCACCTTGTTCGTCCCGTAGTTGACGCCCATCTTCATGCCCTCGACCTTGATCAGCTGCGGGCCGAAGAGGGGCAGCAGCGACAGGGTCAGGTAGCCGTGCGCGATGGTCGTCTTGAACGGACCCTCCTTCGCGCGCTCCGGGTCGACGTGGATCCACTGGTGGTCGCCCGTGGCGTCGGCGAACGTGTCGATGCGGCTCTGCTCGATCTCGACCCAGTCGCTGTACCCGAGCTGCTCGCCGACGGCGCCCTTCAGGTCGTCGACGTCCTTGAAAACGCGCGGCTCCGCCATGTTCAGTGACCTCCCAGAAGACTTGTCTAAGCGCTTGCTCAGACCACTGGGCATGCTAACAACGCGGCCGCGCCTGCACTAGGGTCGTCTACTCTCGGGTGGGTGCCACAGATTCCGGAGAAGATCCATGAGCTCACCGTCGGCCAGGTGTCGGCGCGCAGCGGTGCCGCCGTCTCCGCGCTGCACTTCTATGAGTCCAAGGGCCTGATCGTCAGCCGCCGCACCTCCGGCAACCAGCGCCGCTACGGCCGCGACACCCTGCGCCGCGTCGCCTTCATCCGGGCCGCGCAGCGCGTCGGCATCCCGCTCGCCACGATCCGGGACGCGCTCGCGGAACTTCCCGAGGAGCGCACCCCGAACCGGGACGACTGGGCGCGCCTCTCGGAGGTCTGGCGGTCCGAACTGGACGAGCGGATCAAGCAGTTGGGGCGGCTGCGGGACCATCTGACCGACTGCATCGGCTGCGGCTGCCTGTCCCTGGAGACCTGCGTCCTGTCCAACCCGGACGACGTCTTCGGCGAGCGCCTCACGGGCTCCCGTCTGATGGGGGAGCGCCGGGAGCGTCCGGCTTCGTAGGCGCGAGCCTCGGTCCGAGTGCCCGGAACACCGCGCTCAGTACGACCGCCGCGATTGCCCCTGCCGCGACCCCGCTGCCGAAGAGAGTGCGGGCCCACGTCGGCAGCTCCGCGTACATCTCCGGGGACACGATCGGCAGCATGCCGATCACGAGGGCGAGCGCGATGACGATGCTGTCGGTGCCGTGGGAGAGGTCCGTGCGGGAGAGCATGCCGAAGCCCATCACCGCGATCACCGCGTAGATGACGAGACCGGCGGCGCCGACGACCGGCTCCGGGATCGCCGCCAGGACGCGGGTCAGCGGCGTGATGAGGCCGCACACGATCAGCAGCACGCCGGCCGCCGCCGTCACGAACCTGCTGCGGACGCGGGTGAGTTGGACGATGCCGATGTTCTCGGCGCTGGTCACCATCAGCGAGGTGCCGAAGGCGCCGGAGAACAGCGAGACGAGCGCGTCGGCGCGGGCGATGCGCGGCACGTCGCGCCCCGCGTCGGGGGTGCGGCCCACGGCCTCGCTGTTGAGGACGGTCTGCCCGGTGGCCTCGGCGAGCGAGGCGAGCGCGAAGACAAGCAGCGGGATCGCGGCCAGCAGATCGAAGTGCGGGGCGCCGTACGGGAAGGGGTCGGGCAGCGCGAACGTGCCGCCGTGCGCCACCTCGATGTCGGTGCCCAGGAGCGCGGCGATCACCGTGCCGCCGACCAGGCCGAGCAGCACCGCCATCTGCCGCCACACGCCTCGCAGGACGAGGAAGAACACCGCGATCACGCCGAGCGTCGCGAAGCCGAGGCCCGGCCCCGAGGCGACCATCGGCGCGGTCACCTTGATCATGTTGATGCCGATGAGGACGACCGTCGTGCCCATGACCAGGGGCGGGAACAGCCGGACCAGGCGGCCGTAGAAGGGGAGTACGCAGAGCAGGAAGGCGGCCGCCACGAGGACGGAGCCCGAGGCCGTCGCGGGCCCGTACTCCTGCGCGATCTGCAGGAAGATCGCCACCGCGGCGCCGCCCGGCAGCATCAGGAACGGCAGCTTGGCGCCCACCCGCAGCGCCGTCACCCCGAGCGACTGCAGCAGCGCGCCCACGCCGCACAGCACGAGCGTCGCGCTGAGCAGCGAGGCGGTCTGCGTCGTCGACAGCTTCAGCGTCGTCGCGATGAGGATGACGGAGGAGACGGGGGCCGCCACGCCTGCCAGCACGTGCTGGCAGGCGAGGGGGACGAGGCGCTTGAGGGGAAGCCGCTCGTCGACGGGTGCCACGGGTGGTGCCGCGGTCGCGGTCACCGGTTCAGCCACGGCAGCTCGGCCGCGGCGTAGCGGTAGGAGCGGAACACGGCGTTGGGCTCCGACGGGAAGAGCTTGCGGACCTCTTCCTCGGAGTAGCCGCCGAAGAACGGCACGATGTACTCCCAGCACAGATAGCCGTCCTCGGTCACCTCGAAGAGGCGGCCCGCGGGGGAGTCGGTGACCAGCGTGTTGCCGTTCGGGAGGCGCTGGGCGCTGCCCATGAACGGCGCGAAGAAGGACTCGCGCGCCGGGTCGTGGTACTCCCAGGCGATCTTGCCGCTGGACCGCTCGATCTCGATGACGCGGCTGAACGGCACGTCCCAGTGCGGCCGGAAGACGCCGTTGTCGAAGACGAGGAAGTTGCCGTTCTCCAGCTCGGTCGGGCAGTGCTGCTGCGAGACGACACCCGGCTCGGAGCGCCAGATGATGTCGCCCGTCGCCCGCTCGATGACGACGACGGCCGACACGGAGCGGAAGCTCGCGAGGATGTTCCCGTCGGCGAGCGGCAGCACGCTGTTGATCAGCGGGTAGTGCTCGCGGGCGTAGTCCGGGTGGAGCGGGAAGTCCGCGCGGCCGAGACGCTCGGAGACCTTCCACTCCCAGGTGGTGTTCCCCTCGGCGTCGACCTCGACGATCGTGTCCGCCCAGATCGTGCCGTCGACGGCCTCCGAACCCGGTACGCCGCCGCGCACGGCGGCAGCCGCGTCACCTGTCAGCGCCTCCAGGGCGGTGTAGAGGATCCGGCCGTCGCCGTAGTGGTGGGCGTCGTGGTGCTGGAGCGGGTCGCGGTGCTCGCGCACGACCGTGCCGTCCGGCGTGATCTCCTGCATGAGGCCGCCGCGGTACTTGTGCCACATGGGGAAGAGGGCGGGCTCGTCGGGCAGTACGCCGTTGTAGGCGAGGTTGCCGTTGGCGAGGATCCGCGCGTGCCGTCCCGGGCGGTTCGGCAGGTTCCACTGGTGGACGACCTCGCCGTGCAGGTCGATCAGGTACACCTCGCCGGTGCCGGTCAGCGGGGCGAAGAGCGTGTAGCCGCCGAACGCCGCGTCCTCGTCGAGGGCGAGGAGTCCGGTGCCGCGGCGGCGGCGCTGGTTCTGGTCGACACGAGCCATGGAGGCCCTCCATCCAGTGGGTGACGTCAGCGATGAGTCGGTGGTTAACTTTTTTAAGTACTGGTTAAGTAGTTAACCACGGCGGTAGGCTGCGGGGAACAGGGGCCGAGGCGAAAGGGCGTTACAAGTTCATGAACGTGGGACCGGGCATTCGACGCAGGCGCCGCGGCCTGGAGCTGACGCTCGCCGAGGTGGCCCGCCGCGCCGGGGTCTCCGTCCCGTTCCTCAGCCAGGTGGAGAACGGGCGCTCGCGCCCCAGCATGGGATCGCTGCAGCGCATCGCCGACGCCCTCGACACCACCGCCGTCGAACTCCTCGCCTCCGCCGAGCCGCCCCGCCCGGTCGACGTGGTGCGCGCCGCGGAGAAGCCCGCGATGGCCGACGGCGCGCGCCCCCTCGTCCGCGGCGAACAGCGGCTGCACGCCCTGGAGTTCACCGGCGACCACGACTGGGACCGGGTCTTCCGGCACGCGGGGGACGAGGTCATGTACGTCGCCGACGGCTCGATCGAGACCGAGGTCGACGACACCCACTACGTCCTGGAGCGCGGCGACACGCTGTACTGCGCCGCCGGACTCGCCCACCGCTGGCGCCCGTTGGAGCCGGGCACGCGGGTCCTCGTCGTGGGCGTCGCCGCACAGTAGTCCGTAACACCCCTTGTCGGCAGCGGTACTTGGCGCGACCATGCGTCGCACAAGTCACGACGGGGAGGCCGAACGGCATGGCAGTGGCGATCACTTCACTCAAGTACGAGTCCGCCCGCACGGGCCCGCAATCGCTGGTCTACGACAACGACGGCTACCACCTGGTGCGGTTCCCGTACGAGGACGCCGAGGAGTCCTACGACCCGTGGGGCATGCACGACCCGGCGGGCGGCGGGGGCTCGTCGAGATATCCGGACGCCCGCTCGGGTCTCATCTGGCCCAGCCACGACGGCTGGGGCACGCTGTCCGCTCTGGTGTTCTGGGGCGCCGACACCCGGGCCAGCGAGTACCGGGCCCGCTTCGTGCGCGACCCGCTGGGCCTCGGCACCGGCTACGACTCCACCGCCACCACCGACATCTCACCCACGGGCGGCGGGCAGTTCCGCTCGTACACCTGGCAGATGTTCGTGCGCCGCGGCACCCCGGTCGGCTTCAAGGTCTCCGCGCGCTCCGGCGACACCCCGCTGAAGGTGCCGATCACGCTCGCCGAGTTCAAACTGGCGATCCAGACGGACGTCCTCACCCCCTGACGTCCTCAGCCCCTGAAGTCCGCGGGGCGTCACCCCGGTTCGGGTCCGTCTTCCGGATTGGCCCGCTTCGGGTGGCCCACGCCTCGTAGAGTCGCCACCGTGATTGAGAACGAGGCTCCGGATTCGCACCTGCCCATGCTCGCGACGCCGCAGGCCGAGCGGCTCCGGGCGCTCGTCGCCGCGTGTGTGCGGGCGCGATACGGGGCGGATTCGGGCTTCGTCCTGGTCGGCGACGCGGTCAAGCGCGACGGCCACCTGTTCCCGCTGGCGAACCTCGCGCGGCGGTGCGAAGAGGCACCCGACGACGACTGGCCCACGCTCGTCGACGCGCACTTCGCGGCGCTCGCGGACGCCTCGCAGGGCGGCGAGGACGCCGACGAGCTGCTGACGGGGACGTGTCTGCGGCTCGTGCCCGCGGACGCCGCCGGCCCGGCGGTGCCGGTACACACGCGCGAGGTCGCCGAGGGGCTGCGCCTCGCGCTCGCGCTCGAAGGGCCCGACTCCGTACGCCTGTTGACCGACGAGGACGTGGCGCGGGCCGGGGCCGACGAACTGTGGGCCGCCGCGCGGCGCGGCCTGACCCGGGCGCCGATGCGGCACGAGGAGGTGCGGCTCGACGGGCACCCCGTCCTCTACTCCGTGTACGGCGACGCGCACTCGGTCGCGACCAAGGCCGTCGTGCTGCCCGAGGTCGTCGCGGAGGTCACCGGGCGGCGGATGCCGGACGCGGGCGCCCTCGTCGCCGTGCCCACCCGGCACCTGCTCGCCTTCCACCCGATCGTCGACGGCGGCGCGGCCGACGCCCTCGACGACCTCGCCACGTACGCCGCCCGGGCCCACGAGGAGGGCCCGGGGCCGCTCTCGCCCCGCGTCTACTGGTGGCACGACGGGCGCCTCACCTCGCTCACCGAGATCGACGACGAGGCCCGCACCCTCGAACAGCGGCCGCCGCGAGAACTCGTCGACGTGCTGCGGGCGCTGCGCGCGCTCGACCGTGCGGGCAGGCTCGCCTCCGCGGCCCCGGCCGTGCTTGAGGCCGGGCGCGAGCCCTTCGCCGCCGCGCTCGCCGACGCCCTCGCGCACGCGGAGGCCGACCCCGACGCCGCCCGCGTCGAGACGTGGGACGCCTGGGTCGCGGCGCAGCAGCACGGCTGCGCCCTGTTCGCGGACGGCAAGGACAGTGAACTCCCGGCTGAAGGCGGTGAGTTGGCGGAAGTGGACGACGCCGCCCGCGCCTGGCTCGACGCCTTCTACCTCACCCTCGTCACCCGCGACCGCGAGCGCACCACACGCCTGTGCCAGGTGCCGCTCGACTCGCTGCGCGGCGGCGCGCCCGTCGACGACTACGTGCCGCACTGGATCGACGTCCTGCAGAGCCACTGGCTGCGCCGCCCCGTCGACGACGTCGTCGACCGGCTCGTCACCACCATCAAGGCCTCGCACCCCGACACCGCGACCCTCGCGCCGAAGGACTTCCTCAACCTCGTCGACTACCAGCCGGTCGCCCTGTTCCACCGGCTGCTCACGCTCGACCACGAGGCCTTCGGGGAGGCCCTCGCGGAATCCCTTGTGCAGCACGCCGGTTACTGGGGCGATGCGGCCGCGCCGCGCGCCCGTGTGGCGCTCGGCCCGCTCGCGCTGGCGTGCCTCGCGTACGACATGGACTTCCCGGTCCGCACCGACCTGCCGTACCTGCCCAGGTACCTGCTCAACCGGCAGCGCCTGGAAGGCACGTCGAGCTAGGCCTGTCGATTGGAACAGGCGGGATCAGGGGGTGCGCCGGAGTCGGGGCCGCACCCCCGTCGCGCTGTACGTCACCTGGTGCCGAGGGGCCAGCCTACGCGGAGACAAGCAGCCGCGCCAGCCTGGCCTCCGCCAGTGCCATCGGTGTGAGGACGGGCCGCGGCACGACGATGCCGCAGCGGGTGCACACGGGGCCCGACGAGGGTTCGTGCGCCAGATCGTGCTGCCAGACCAGGCGGGTGCCCGTGCACACGGGGCAGCACGCGCCGGGGTCGCGCTCAAGTGCGGTGATGAGCCTGCGCAGCACTTCGGCCAGCGGCTCCGTGGGGTGCACCGACGGGTCGTCGCACCAGGCGACTCCAAAGCCGCCCCAGGTCAGCCGGTGCCAGTCGTCCACGCTGCCCGGGCGGCGCAGCCCGTCGTGCTTCTCCTTGCGCCTGCGCTCCGCGAAGGCGACTTCGTACGCGAGCCAGACGGCCCGCGCCTCCTCCAGCTCCTCCAGCGCCGCGACCAGCCTGGCCGGGTCGGGGGAGCGGTCCTCGGGGTCGAACCCCGCCCGGGAGCAGAGGTGGTCCCAGGTCGCTCGGTGCCCGTAAGGGGCAAATCTCTCAAGGCACTTGCGCAGTGAATAGCGCCGCAGTGCCAGATCGCTCAGCGGATCGCGCACCTGTCTCGCCAGACTTCGGAATCCGGCCATCGCCCTGCACCTCCGTCACACGTACGTCGGCGTCGTCGCAGCCATGAAACGACGTCGCCGAGTAGACGTATCGACACGCGATTCGGATCCCCTCGAAGGCCACCGGGTCCCATCCGATTTCCGATGGGGCCCATCACCGTCACCTTCTGAGGCCGGGGAGTACCTGAGTGATCCCTGTGCTGATTCCGAAAACGTGACGCATGTTCATCTTCTGTCCGCGGCTAACCGTCGGTAACCTCCGGCTCACCATCGTCGGGAGGATCAGGTATGCGACGACGCATTCCACGCACCACCCTGAACAGAAGCCTTACGAAGAGAGTTACGGCCGTCGCGGTGCTCGTGCTCACCGCCGGACTGCTCTCTCCCGTCTCGACAGCGGGCGCGTCGACCGCGACCGCCGCCGACGAACCGATTCCGGCCGCCGACTACTGCGAGGGCCAGTGCGCGGACATCCTGCCGCCCGGTGCGAACGGCAGCGCCACACTCGCCCAGATCCTCGGCAACAAATTGCTGGGCACCCAGCCTCCGCACGCCGACGATCAACTCGGTCCTTACGACGCGCTGTCGTCCGGGTATCCGTCTCTCACCGATGACACACTCACGAACTTCTTCAACGATTCCTCCTTCGGCGTCAAGGATGATCAGGTCGCTTCGGTCACCCGCCCCCGCGAGGACGTCACGATCACCCGTGACAAGAAGAACGGCGTACCCCACATCAAAGGTTCCTCGCGCTACGGAACAGAATTCGGGGCCGGCTTCGCCGCAGGTCAGGACCGCCTCTGGCTGATCGACCTGTTCCGGCACATAGGACGCGGCGAATTGACGTCGTTCGCGGGCGGCGCCCTCGCGAACCAGGGACTCGAGCAGGAGTTCTGGCCGCAGGCCCCGTACACCGAAAAGGATCTCGAACAGCAGGTCGAGTACATCAAGAAGACCGGCGGGGCCCGCGGCAAGCAGGCCATGGACGACGCGCAGGCCTATATCGACGGCCTCAACGCCTATCGGGAGAAGTCGAAGAAGGGCCGCTACTTCCCCGGCGAGTACGTGCTCACCGGCAAGGTCGACGCGATCACGAACGTGGGCGAGATCCAGCCGTTCAAGGTGACCGACATGATCGCGCTGGCCTCCGTGGTCGGCGGGCTCTTCGGCAACGGTGGCGGCGGAGAGGTCGACGCGGCCCTCTCGCTGCTCAAGGCGCAGGAGAAGTACGGCGTCCAGAAGGGCACCGAGGTCTGGGAGTCCTTCCGCGGCCGCGAGGACCCGGAGGCCGTCACCACGATCCACGACGGCACCCGCTTCCCGTACGGGGAGAAGCCCGAGAACGCGCGCGGGCAGGCGCTTCCCGACAAGGGCTCCGTCGAGAAGGAACCCCTCGTCCACGACCGGCAGGGCTCGGCCGCGACGAAGTCGGCGGCGGTGAAGAAGGACCCCGTCAAGGCGCCCGCCAGGCTCAAGCCGTTGCAGGGCATGAACGACGACGGGGTGCTGCCCTCCGACCTGTTCACACAGTCGGCGTCCAAGAAGGGCATGTCCAACGCCCTCCTCGTCTCCGGCAAGCACACCGCCTCCGGCAACCCGGTCGCCGTGTTCGGCCCGCAGACCGGCTACTTCGCGCCACAGCTGCTGATGATGCAGGAGCTCCAGGGTCCGGGCATCAGCGCCCGCGGCGTCTCCTTCGCCGGCGTCGGCATGTACGTCCAGCTCGGCCGCGGCCAGGACTACGCGTGGTCCGCGACCTCCGCGACCCAGGACATCACCGACACGTACGCGGTCCCGCTGTGCGAGGCCGACGGCTCCACGCCCACCAAGCAGTCGACCTCCTACATGTACCGGGGCACCTGCACGCCCATGGACAAGCTGGAGAAGAAGAACGCCTGGAAGCCGACGATCGCCGACTCCACGGCGGCCGGCTCCTACCGGATGCAGGTCTTCCGCACCAAGTACGGAGTCGTCAGCCATCGCGCCACCGTCGACGGAAAACCCGTCGCCTACACGGCACTTCGCTCCACCTACCGGCACGAGGCCGACTCGATCCTCGGCTTCCAGATGCTGAACGACCCGTCCTACGTCAAGGACGCCGCCTCGTTCCAGAAGGCGGCGCAGCACATCAACTACGCGTTCAACTGGTTCTACGCCGACTCCCGCGACATCGCGTACTACAACAGCGGCACCAACCCGGTGCGCGCCAAGGACGTCGACATGTCGCTGCCGGTGCGGGGCGAACAGGCCTACGAGTGGAAGGACTTCGACCCGGCGGACAACACGTCCGCCGAGACGCCCCCGTCCCAGCACCCGAACTCGGTCGACCAGGACTACTACGTCTCCTGGAACAACAAGCAGGCCAAGGGGTTCTCGGCACCCAACTTCAGCATGGGCGCGGTCCACAGGGGCGACCTGCTGAACGACCGGGTGAAGAAGCTCACCGAGCGCGGCGGCGTCACCCGCGCCTCGCTCACCAGGGCCATGGAGGAAGCCGCTGTCACCGACCTGCGCGGCGAGCAGGTGCTGCCGGAGATGCTCAAGGTCATCCGCAGCAAGCCGCTGGGCGACCTCGACAACCCGCAGCTCACCAAGGCCGTCCAGCAGCTGGAGGCGTGGGAGAAGGCGGGCGCCCAGCGCAATCAGACATCGGCCGGGTCCAAGACGTACGCCCACCCCGACGCCGTACGGATCATGGACGCCTGGTGGCCGCTGATGGTCGAGGCCGCGTTCAAGCCCGGCCTCGGCGACGAGCTCTACAAGTCGCTCACCTCGCAACTGGCCGTCGACGAGGCGCCGTCCGCCGGACACGGGCCCACCGGCGCGCACGCCGGATCGGCCTTCCAGTACGGCTGGTGGGGCTACGCCGACAAGGACCTGCGCTCCGTGCTCGGGGAACCGGTGAAGGGGAAGCTCGGCGACGCCTACTGCGGCTCCGGCGAGCTCTCGGCCTGCCGGGACGTCCTCCTCGCCACGCTGGCCGAGGCCGCCGCCAAGCCCGCCACCGAGGTGTACCCCGGTGACGACACCTGCAAGGCGGGCGACCAGTGGTGCGCCGACAGCATCGGCCACCGCGCCGTCGGCGGCATCACGCACCGCAACATCCAGTGGCAGAACCGGCCCACGTACCAGCAGGTCGTGGAGTTCCCGGCGCACAGGTAGCGCACAGGGGCGGGCTGCCGACTCGGCTACGTGGTGACCCGCCCCGCACCGAGCACCACCCGCGCCAGCTCCGCGTGGCAGATGTCGCTGTGGGCCCCCGAGGGCGGGGGCCCATGGCGCACCACCTGCGCCGCGTCCACGCTCACACAGCCCGCGCCCGGCACCCCGGCCCGCAGCACGTCCGCCAGCGTGAAGCGCACCGCGCCGTCGACGTCCTGGAACCCGTCGTACCCGAGCGCGCCCCACCGCTCGCCGAGGTCGACCAGCGTCCTGTCGTCGCCCGCGAGCCGCGAGGCCAGCGGATACATCACGCTCAGCGCGGTGTCGTGGCGCGAGAAGCACGCCACCAGCGGCCCGTCCACCCGCGCCTGCCGCCCCTTCAGCGCGCCACGCCCGGCGAACGCGTAGTGCGAGAAAGCGCCCTGAAGGAGCGTCACGGACTTCACGTTGCGCGCCGACTTCGGCATCCCGGCGAGCGCGAAGGACACGAGCCGCGCCCCGAAGCTGTGCCCCACCAGGTGCACCCGCACCTTCGGCGCCTCCTCGGCGAGCCGGCCGAGCGCGGGGCCGAGCCCCGCCTGGCCGACCTTCCCGGCCCGCCGCTTCATCGCGAAATACGTGGCCTGACGCAGCAGTTCGTGCGCGCCCTTCCACGCCTTCGCGATCCCGCTGGGCAGCTTGAAGGACGGTGCGGCACCCGGCCCGGCGGCCGTCTCCAGGGCCGCCGCGAGTTCCAGGCACACGGCCCTGGTGTCCTCGTGGAGGATCGCGGGCGTGCTGTGCGGCCCGCCGTCCTCCGAGGTGTCGGCCCCGGACACCGCCGGCCCGACCCCGACCAACTGCCGTACCAGGCCGCCGAACTCGTCGAACGCGGACGCCTTCTGCGGCTGCTCCTCCAGGCGCCGCGCCAGCAGGTCCACGACGGGCGCACCGCGCGGGAACGCCTCGACGAGCCCCTGCCGGGTCCCCTTGTCGAGCGTGGTCCGCGGGACCGGGGACGTGGCTGAGGCGGCGGACGTGGCGGCGCGGTCGAAGTCCGGGATCTGCTCGTCCGTGAAGCGCATCGACGGCCACAGCACCCCGACGTAGCCGAGCGAGGCCCGGGGCGCCAGGGCGGGGAACGGCGCGAAGAAGCGGTCGTAGAGGCGGGTCGCGATGGAGCGGTCGTTGTTCCAGCCGTGCGCGAAGACCACCAGATCGCGCACCTGGCGCGCCTCGCGCAGGAGCGTGGCTAGCTGCCGGGGGTCCGGATCGCCGTCGGCGTCGAACCGCAGCTCCCAGTAGGGCCGTACGTGGACTTCCGGTGCTTGACGTGCCTTGGGTGCGGACATGGCGAACCCCCGTGGTAGGCGTCGTGCGGCAACGCGTGCCGCGCATCGTCCCGCCGTACACGGGGGTTGGCCAGATGTCCCGTCGCCAATTGACGGGCACATCAATTCGACGGGCGCATCAATTCACGGACACGTAAGGCGGGTCGACGGCTACTTGTACATGAGGTACTTGCGCCGTACGCCCCGGAACGCGGCCAGTTCCTCCTGCCACGCCCCCACGATCTCGTCCGTGGACGCACCCGCGTCGACCATCGTGCGCACCCGCGTGGACCCGGTGAGCCGGTCGATGGCGTTGTCCGGTCGCCAGCCGAAGCCCTTCCAGGACTTCTTGGCGGTCACCAGGAGGCCGATGCCGGTGCGCACCGGCTCGAACGCCTCGCGGTCGTCGACGTGGATCTGGACGCCGCCGATCGTCTTGCCCTGGAACTTGGAGAACGTCGGCGCGAAGTACGCCTCCCTGAAGTGCACGCCCGGCAGCCCGAGTTCATTGACCGCCGCCGCCCACCGCGCGTCGATGCCCTCGGCGCCGAGGAGTTCGAAGGGGCGGGTGGTGCCGCGGCCCTCGGAGAGCAGCGTGCCCTCGAACATGCAGGTGCCGGAGTAGACGAGGGCCGTGTCGGGCGTCGGCATGTTGGGGCTCGGCGGCACCCACGGCAGCCCGGACGCGTCGTAGAAGTCGCGGCGCCGCCAGCCGCTCATCAGGACCGTCTCCAGCTCGACGGGGTGCTCCAGGTACTCGCCGTTGAACAGGCGGGCCAGCTCCGTGACCGTCATGCCGTGCGCCTGCGCGATCTCGCGGCGGCCCACGAAACTCGCGAACTTCCGGTCCAGGATGGGCCC
This sequence comes from Streptomyces sp. NPDC059897, assembly GCF_042730865.1. Lineage (NCBI taxonomy): Bacteria > Bacillati > Actinomycetota > Actinomycetes > Kitasatosporales > Streptomycetaceae > Streptomyces > Streptomyces sp. NPDC059897. Next base: position 48,252 of record NZ_JBHWKQ010000010.1, read on the forward strand.
GTAGGCGTTCCGGCCGGTGACCGGGTTCGGGCGGTCGAGCACCACGAACCGCTTCCCGGCGAGCTGGGCCGCCTCCATGCAGTCGTAGAGCGTCCAGATGTACGTGTAGAAGCGGGCGCCCACGTCCTGGATGTCGAAGACGACCGTGTCGACGCCGGACTCCGTGAAGATGTCCGCGAGCGCCTGACCGCTCTTCAAGTACGTGTCGTAGACCGGGAGTTTGGTCGCCGGGTCCTCGGTCTTCCCCTCGGAGCCGCCCGCCTGCGCCGTGCCGCGGAACCCGTGCTCGGGCCCGAACACCGCCCGCAGGTCGACCTGTTCGTCGGCGTGCATCACGTCGACGATGTGCCGTACGTCGCGGGTGACCCCGGTCGGATTGGTGACCATGCCGACCTTCTGGCCCGCGAGGACCGCGTAGCCGCTGTCCACAAGCCGCTCGAAGCCGGTGCGAAGCCGGGGGCCGCCGATACCGGGGCCGCCGATACCGGGGGCGGCGCTCGCCGACCCCCCGCCGATGCCCAGGCCACCCGCGACGCCCGCACTTGCCGCGAGCAGCCCTCGTCTCGACACGTCCATGGATGAACCTCCGTGATCTTCGGGACTGGCGTGGTCACGCACGCTAGTCGCGGAATCCGTCCCGCGGAACGAACCGACACCACGAAGCTCTTTCGCCACGACATACCGACTGGTTAGTCTGCCCGGCAGGCCGGAGCTTTCGGGGAGCTTTCGAAGGAGACCGATGGTGCACGATTCGCAGGGACAGACCGGTTCGATCTACGCGGCCAGGCCCTGGCTCGGCGTCCTCAACGAGGTGCAGAAGGCCCCGATCACCCCCGCCGCCACCGTCGTGCACGCGTTCGCCGACGCGGTGCGCCGCGCCCCGGACCGCACGGCCCTCGCCTACTTCGACGGCCGTCTCTCGTACGCCGACGTGGACGCGCTCTCCGACTCCGTGGCGGGACACCTCGCCGCGCGCGGCCTGGAGCGCGGCGAGCGCGTCGCGATCATGCTGCAGAACTCGCCGCACTTCGTGCTCGCGCTGCTCGGCGCGTTCAAGGCGGGGGCGGTCGTGGTCCCGGTGAACCCGATGTACAAGGCGGGGGAGGTGCGGCACGTCCTGCACGACGCCGAGGTGACCGGGATCGTCTGCTCGGACTGGGCCTGGGAGTCGTATCTGCGCGAGACGGCCGCGGACTCGCCCGTACGCATCGCCCTGACCGCCTGCGAGCTGGACCTCCAGACGCGCGGCGACGAGCGGGTGCTGAACTTCGAGCGGGTCGAACCGGTGGCGTCCGACGCGGACGACCTCGTCACGGTCGCGCGCGCGGGCCACAAGGCGCCGCCCGGGCGCGAACTCACCGGCGACGACATCGCGTTGATCAGCTACACCTCGGGCACCAGCGGCACCCCGAAGGGCGCCACCAACCTGCACCGCAACATCACCTTCAACGCGGAACGCCAGCGCACGGGCCTCGGCCTGCCCGAAGGCGCGGTGTACTTCGCGCTCGCGCCGCTCTTCCACATCACCGGCATGGTCTGCGAGCTCGTCGCCTCCTTCGCCAACGCGGGCACCCTCGCGCTCGCCTACCGGTTCGAGCCGGGCGTCGTCCTCGACGCGTTCACCGAGCACCGGCCCGCGTACACGGTCGGCCCGTCGACCGCCTTCATGGCGCTCGGCGCGCAGCCGCAGGCGACCCGCGAGCACTTCGCGTCGTTCCACTCGATCTCCTCGGGCGGCGCGCCGGTGCCGCCGGCCCTGGTGGAGAAGTTCCGCGCCTCCTTCGGCCCGTACATCCACAACGGCTACGGGCTCACCGAGTGCACGGCGCCCTGCGCGTCCGTGCCGCCGGGCGTCGAGGCGCCGGTCGACCCGGCCTCGGGGACGCTCGCGGTGGGCGTGCCGGGGCCCGACTCGGTGGTCCGCATCGTCGACGACAACGGCGCGGACGTCCCCTTCGGTGAGCAGGGCGAGATCGCGGTGCGCGGCCCGCAGGTCGTGCCCGGTTACTGGCGCCGCCCCGAGGCGACACAAGAGGGCTTCCCCGACGGCGAGTTGCGCACCGGCGACATCGGCTTCATGGACGAGCACGGCTGGCTGTACGTCGTCGACCGCAAGAAGGACATGATCAACGCGTCCGGGTTCAAGGTGTGGCCCCGCGAGGTCGAGGACGTCCTCTACGGCCACCCCGCCGTGCGCGAGGCGGCGGTCGTCGGCATCCCCGACGCGTACCGCGGCGAGAGCGTGAAGGCCTACGTGAGCCTGCGCCCGGGGGCGGATGCGAGCCCCGAGGACCTGTCGGCGTACTGCAAGGAACGCCTCGCCGCATACAAGTACCCACGCGAGGTGGAGGTCCTTTCCGAGCTGCCGAAGACCGCAAGTGGGAAGATCCTCCGGCGGGAACTGCGTTCCCCGTCAGGACAAGGCTGAGAACTACGGAAAGGCAGGTGGCGGCAGTGCCCAGGACGACCGACGGCGACGGCGCACCCGTCCCGCAACGACTCCTCGCGGCCGCCACCCGGCTCTTCGCCGACCGCGGCTACGACCGCACGTCGGTGCAGGAGATCGTGGAGGCCGCGGGCGTCACCAAGGGCGCCCTCTACCACTACTTCGGCTCGAAGGACGATCTGCTGCACGAGGTGTACGCGCGCGTGCTGCGCCTCCAGCAGGAGCGGCTCGACGCGTTCGCCGACGGGGACGAACCGGTCGAGAAGCGGCTGCGGGACGCGGCGGCGGACGTCGTCGTCACGACGATCGACAATCTCGACGACGCGTCGATCTTCTTCCGCTCCATGCACCACCTGAGCCCGGAGAAGAACAAGCAGGTACGGGCCGAACGGCGCCGCTACCACGAGCGCTTCCGCGCGCTGATCGAGGAGGGCCAGCAGTCCGGCGTCTTCACCACCGAAACGCCGGCCGACCTGGTGGTCGACTACCACTTCGGCTCGATCCACCACCTGTCCACGTGGTACCGCCCCGACGGCCCCCTGCCCCCCCAACAACTGGCCGACCAACTGGCCGACCTGCTGCTGCGGGCGCTGCGGCCGTAGGGGGCTGCCGTCAGGGCGCCCGCCGGGTGGGCGGGGCGCCCTAGGCCTCCGGGGGAGCCGGCGAAGGCCGAGGGTGCCGAGGCCAGGGAATCGTGGCTCGACGGGATCGGCCATCGGTGCGGGACGCGCCCCCGTCCGCCCTTCCCGGCGCTTCGCCCCTCTCCCACCACCCGCCCCCTCCGGGGGCTTCGGTCCGACGGGGGCGCCGGGCCAGGAGTGGCTGCGCGGGCCGGGGGCGGTGCGGGACGCGGCGGCGTTCGGGCCGTGGTCTGTGGCGTGGCGCCATGGGGAGTTGGGCCGTGCCGGAGCCGCGCGGCGGCGCCACGGCGGGCCGAAGCCCCCGGAGGGGGCGGGTGGTGGGAGATGAGTGGCGGGACGCGGGGGTTGTGGTGCCGCGTGCCCAGCGCGTGCGCCCGGGGCCCCGTACCCGTACGTCTCGGCCCCGGCTCGCCGGAGCGTCACCCCCGGCGCCGCCCCGGCAGGACCCCGGCCCCCGCAACATCACCCCCAGGCCCGCCCCCGCATCAAGCTCACCCCTTGAGCGTGCGCAGCCCGTGGTCGATGAAGACCGGGACCAGTTCGCCGATGCGGTCGAAGCCCGCGCCGACCGTTTGGCCGAGGGTGTAGCGGTAGTGGATGCCCTCCAGGATCACGGCCAGCTTGAACCAGGCGAACGCCGTGTACCAGGAGATCGCCGAGACATCGCGGCCCGAGCGCTCGGCGTAGCGCTCGATCAGCTCGGCGGGGGAGGGGTGGCCCGGCGCCGAGGCCGTCGTCGAGATGGGCGAGTCCGGCATGTCGAGCTGGGCGCTGTACATGGCCAGCAGCCCCACGTCCGTGAGCGGGTCGCCGAGCGTCGACATCTCCCAGTCGAGGATCGCCTTGATCCGGTCGACGCCGTCCGGATCCTGGCGTACGAGGACGTTGTCGAGCCGGTAGTCGCCGTGCACGATCGTCGGCGCAGGGGAGGTCGGCAGCTCGCGGCCGAGCGCCGCCTGCAGCTCGTCGATCCCCGCGAGGTCCCGGTTGCGGGACGCGTCCAGCTGCTTGCCCCAGCGGCGCAGCTGCCGGTCGAGGAAGCCCTCGGGCCGCCCGAAGTCACCGAGCCCGACCGCCGCGGGGTCCACCGCGTGCAGATCGACGAGCGTGTCCACGAGCCCGAGCACCGCGGCCCGGGTCCGCTCGGGGCCGAGCGGGGCGAGCTGGTCGGAGGTCCGGTACGGCGTCCCGTCCACGAACTCCATGACGTAGAACGGCGCCCCGATGACGTCCTCGTCCTCGCACAGCAGCACCGGCTCCGGCACCGGCACGTTCGTCGGGTGCAGCCCCGCGATCACCCGGTGCTCGCGCTTCATGTCGTGCGCGGTCGCGAGCACGTGCCCCAGCGGCGGCCTGCGCACCACCCACTTCGTGGTGCCGTCGCTCACCTGGTACGTCAGGTTCGAGCGCCCGCCCTCGATGAGCCGCCCGGTCAGGGGACCTGCGACCAGGCCGGGGCGCTCCCGGTCGAGGTGGGCGCGCAGCCGGTCGAGGTCGAGGCCTTTGGGGTGACTCATCGCGGTCCTCCGAGGATCCGGGCAGTGTGTGGGCCGTACCGGGCAACTGTGGCAACAGTGGCTGCCATCATGCCGACCAGTCGGTATGGCGTCCAGGGCCTCTCGGAAACGTGATCGTTCTTACGGCGCACGGCGCCGCGCCGCGAGGGCAGCGGAAAGGGCCCGGCGCGAACCGCCGGGCCCTGTCGGTGGTGCGTGGGATCAGTGGTCGTCCCAGTGGCCCGCGTGCTCGGCGTGCCGGTGGCCGTCGTGGAGGTAGTCGACGTGGTCGCCGTGCGTTACCGACTCGTGGCCGCAGTCCGCGCCGTGCCGGTGCTCGTGCCCCTCGTGCGCGACGTGCTCCGCCGGCTCGCACTCGTCCCAGTGCCCGCCGTGCTGGGCGTGCAGATGCCCGTCGTGCGCGTAGTCGACGTGGTCCCCGTGCGGCACCTCCTGGTGGCCGCAGGCCGGGCCGTGCGTGTGCTCGTGGGTGGGGTGTTCCTGGTGGAGGGTGGTCATGGCGCTCACCTTCGGTGACGTGACGGGCGTCCTGGGCTGACCCTCCCAGGCTAGTCCGGAATGCCCGTTTTTCGCGGCTGTGGGAGTCTCCGGCCATGAAGGCGATCAGCTACCGCTCGTACGGCGGCCCCGAAGTCCTCCAATACGGCGAGGTCCGCGACCCCAAGGTGGGGCCCGACTCGGTCCTGGTGAAGGTGCGCGCCGCCGCCGTGAACCCCGTGGACCGGCACTGCCGCGCCGGGCACCTGGACGGGCTGCTCGACCCCGTCTTCCCGGTGATCCCCGGCTGGGACGTGTCCGGCGTGGTGGTGCAGCCCGGTGTCGCCGTCACCGAGTTCGCGCCGGGCGACGAGGTCATCGGCTACGTACGCGAGGACTTCCTGTCGCGCGGCACCTTCGCCGAGTACGTGGCCGCGCCGGTGCGCACCCTCGCCCACAAGCCCCGCAACCTCACGTTCGAGGAGGCGGCAGGGCTGCCGCTCGCCGGGCTCACCGCCTACCAGGTGCTGACGCGCGGCCTCGAGGTGCAGGAGGGTGACGTGGTCCTGGTGCACGCGGCCGCAGGCGGCGTCGGCTCGTTCGCCGTGCAGCTCGCCCGGCACTTCGGCGCCCGCGTCATCGGCACGGCGAGCGAGCGCAATCACGACTACGTGCGGGAACTCGGCGGGGAACCGGTCACCTACGGGGACGGCCTCGCCGAACGGGTCCGGGCGCTGGCCCCGGAGGGCGTCGACGCGGCGTTCGACACGGTGGGCGGCGAGACGCTGCGGGTCTCGGCGGAACTGCTGGCCCCCGGCGGCCGGCTCGCCTCCATCGCCGACGGCGACGTGATCGGGCTCGGCGGCCGCTACTGCTGGGTGCGCCCCGACGCCGCCGACCTCGCCCGCCTCACCGAGCTCGCCGAGGCCGACGTGGTCACCGTGCACGTCGACGAGACGCTCCCGCTGGACCAGGCGGCCCGCGCCCACGAACTGATCGAGACCGGCCGCACCAGGGGAAAGATCGTGGTCACGGTCCCGTGGGACGAGTGACCGGCCCCGGCCTCACGCGATGAGCACCGCCGCGCACAGCGTGATCGCCACCGTGCACAGCGCGGCGGTCGCCGCCTGCCGCCGGGTCATGACGGGCGGCGCGGCCTCGTTCCGGGCGAGCCCGGTGATCCGCTGGTGGGCGACCGCCACGAAGCCCAGCCACAGCAGCAGGCACAGCGCCGTGGCCACGAAGCGGGCGGGCCCGACGCCGCTGCTCAGCGTCGCCTTCACCGCGAGCACCGCCGCGACCGTGCCCGACAGCGTCGTACGCCGCCACGCGAGCCGCGTCCGGGCGGGCTGGAGGCCGGGGTCGCGCACGGGCGCGTCCGCCCCGCTCACCCCTCCCACCCGACGAACACGATGACGACCATGGCCACGGAGACGAGCGCGACCACCACGCCGAGCAGCGCGGGGAACTTCGACACCGGCAGGTCCTCGCCGCGCCGCATCGCCAGCTCGCTGCGCACCCAGTGCCCCACGGCACGCAGCGAGCACAGCGCGCCCGCCCCGAGCAGCGCGAGCGCGAGCCCCACGCGCCAGCCCCAGCGCAGGTCCGGCAGGAACTGGTCCACGGCGAAACCGCCACCGATCAGCGCGAGCGCCGTGCGCACCCACGCCAGGAAGGTGCGCTCGTTGGCGAGCGAGAAGCGGTAGTCGGGGGTGTCACCCTCGTCCCTGATCCGCTCCGGGGCGAACCAGAGACGGATGCTGCGTACAAATTCGATCACCCGGGGCACATTACCCGCGGGGCTCCCGCGACCCGCTGGTCACCTGTGCGCCTTACCGTGCGCCTTCCACCGCTCGTACGCCGCGAGTCCGTCGGGCGTCCAGTCCCACTCGCCGATCCGCCGCTCCAGCTCCTCGGGGCTCAAGAACGCGTGCCAGTCGATCTCCTCGGCCTGCGGCCGCACCGGCAGGTCGAACGTGACCTCGTAGACGTACGACCACCAGGACTTGCCCGCGCCGCCCTCGTACAGGAACTTGAACAGCGGGGTGGGCCGCGGCAGTCCGCTCACCCCCAGCTCCTCCTCCGCCTCGCGCAGCGCCGCCTCGTCGTACGTCTCCCCGGCGCCGACGACCCCGCCGACGAACATGTCGTAGTGGGAGGGGAAGACGAGCTTGGTGGGGGTGCGGCGGTGCACGAAGATCTCGCCGGCCGGGTTCCTGGCGAGGATGAAGGCGCAGCGGTGGCGCAGGTTCTTCGCGTAGGCCTCGCCGCGCGGCGCCTGGCGGAGGACCTGGTCGTGTTCGTCGACGATGTCGAGGATCTCTTCGGCGGGGTTCATGAGCGGAAGGCTAGGCGGACGGCACCTGCGGGGCCCCCACCCGGTCCCGTCCGGTCGCGGTGGCGCCCGGCATCGCGGGATGCAGTCCGAGCAGCACGACACCCACCACGATCCCCGCCAGGCCCGCCGCCTCCCACGCCAGCGCCGCCGTGTCCATCCGCAGCCGGTCGCCCAGGAAGCCCACGCCGCACACGATCCCGGCCAGCGGCTGCGCCGCCGTCAGCGCGGGCAGCGACATCCGCAGCGGCGCCGTCTCGAACGCGCTCTGCACCAGGACGAGCCCCGTGACCCCGAGCGCGAGCACGGCGTACGGCTGCCAGCCGGTGAACAGCTCCGGCCAGCCGCCCGCGGCGAACCGCTGGCCGCTCACCCGCGTCAACGCGTCCTGCACCCCGTACAGCAGCCCCGCCGCCACCGCGAGCAGCGCGGGGCCCGCGGTCAGCCGGGAGCGTTTGGCCAGGGCCGCGAGGGCCAGCGCCCCGCCGACCATCACGCCGATGATCAGCCAGTGCCGCAGCGGATCGGCGACCGCGCTGCCGCCCCGCGGCTGCCCGGCGACGATGAACGCCGTGACGCCACCCGCGAGCAGCAGCAGCCCCGCCCAGCCCTGCCGGCCGAGCGGCGTTCTCGTCTGGCGGCGGGAGAGCAGCAGCGCGAAGAGCAGGTTCGTGGCGAGCAGCGGTTCGACGAGGGTCACCTCGCCCTGGCCGAGGGCCAGCGCGCCGAGCACCATCCCGCACACCATGAAGCCGATCCCGCCGAGCCAGCGCGGCACGCGCACCAGGTCGAGCAGCAGGCGCGGCGAGAGGAAGTCGCCGAGCGGGGCCCGCACCGCCGCGTTCTGCTGGAGGACGAAACCGATGCCCAGACAGAACGCCGCACTCACGGAGAGGACGAGGACGAGAACCGACACGCCGTCGACGATAGCGGCCCGCACGGCCACCCGCCCGCGAGCGACCGGCGCCGTACCGCGCTCGGCCGATCCGGGCCCGAACTCACCTGCTGCTTCGGCGAGTTGGTGAGGTGCGTCACCGGCGACCCTTGACGCGGACACCTTCGTACCGGTTTGCTGTGCGTGATCATCGACCCGCCGACCACGTCACCCACATCTGAACAGTCGTAAGGACCGGCCGCGGTGCCCCCACCCCCGCCTCCGCTCGGACGCTCCCGCAAGAAGCCCGCGCACACCCCTGCCTTCGGCGACCCCGCACTCGACGACGCCGAACTCGTCGCGGCCCGCTCCGCCCTCGCCAGAGGCCGCTGGACCGAGGTCCGGTCCCTGCTCCGCGCCACCGGCAGCGACTGGGACCTGCGCGGCCACCGGGTCCTCGGCCTCGCGGGCGAACCCACCGCGCGGGTCTGGGCCCGCGACTGGCTGCTCGCCGAACCCGACTCCACCGACGCTGTCGTCCTGCTCGCCTGCGCGGGCGTACTGCGCGCCGTCGAGGGCCGCGACCGCCCCGAGAAGGTGCGCACGGCGTGTGCCGAGGCGGCGGAGCTGGTGCCCGACGATCCGACACCGCTGCTCGGACTGATGCTCCTGGAACGGGAGTTGGGGACCGAGGAGGACGTCGTGCGGCTCTTCGACGAGGTGCGCCTGCGGCATCCCGGGCACCACCACGCGCACCATCTGATGGTCGCGCGGCTCGCCGAGCGGCGCGCCGACGTCGGGCAGGACCCGCTGCACGAGGTGTACGACTTCGCGTCCTGGGCGTGCGAACAGGCCACGCCCGACTCGCCGTTGGCGGTGCTCCCGGTCGTCGCGCACGCCGAGCGCTACCGGGTGCTCGCGCGCGCGGGCGTGCTCGCCGACGACCCGAAGGCGTCCGGGCACTGGACGGGGCGGCGCGCCCGGCTCGTCCTGAAGGCCGCGTTCGACTGGTGGCTGGAGTGGGGCGCCGCCCGCGAGCGGCCCGGTGCACCACACCCGCGCGGGCGCATCGACCTCAACTACCTGGCGCACGCGAAGTACTGCGAGGGCCGCCCCGCCGAGGCGGCCGCCCTGTTCCACCGGATCGGCCGGCACAGCACGCCGTACCCCTGGTCGTATCCGGACCGGGACCCGTACGAGGCGTTCCGGGTCGCGCGCGGCGCCGCGCTCGGCTCGGTGTAGAGCACACCCCACTCTTCACGAAGAAAGGAACGTCCCCCCATGAGCGCGAGCGAGCGACCGCCCGAGGCCGCGGCGGATCCGGCGATTCACACGTACCTGGGCGAGACGAGCGCGCTGCGGGCCGGGCGGCTCGGTACGGCGGGGCTGCTGCTCTCCGTGCTCGCCGCGACCGGCCCGCTGCTCGTCGTCGCGGGCGTCATGCCGACGACGTTCGCGGTGATGGGAGTGGTCGGCATGCCGCTCCTCTTCCTCCTCCTCGGCGTCGTCCTCGCCCTCTTCAGCGTCGGCTACGCGGAGTTGAGCCGGCACGTGCACAACGCGGGAGCGTTCTACGCGTACATCGCGCGCGGCCTCGGCCCGACGGCCGGCGCCGCGGCGGCCCTCGTCGCGCTCGTCGCCTACAGCTCGCTGCAGGTCGGCATCTTCGGCCTGTTCGGCTACGAGGTCGCGGGCCTCGCCGAGCAGTATCTGAACCTCGAACTGGCCTGGTGGATACCGGCGTTGGCCGCCGTACTGGCCGTCGGCGCGCTCGGCCTGCTGAAGATCGACGTGAACGCGAAGGTCCTCGGCGTACTGCTGCTCATCGAGGTCGCCGTCGTGGTCGTCTTCGACATCGCGGCCATCGGCGACCCCGGCCCCCAGGGCCTGTCCCTGCACGCCTTCAACCCGGAGACCCTCTCGGGCGTCGGGCTCGGCACGGCGCTGTGCTTCTGCATCGCCGCGTTCACCGGCTTCGAGCAGGCGCCGGTGTACGCGGAGGAGACCAGCAGGCCGCACGTCCTGGTGCCGCGCGTGATGTTCCTCGCGGTCGGCGGCGTCGCCCTGTTCTTCGCGTTCAGCTCGTGGGCGATGACGGTCGCGACGGGGCCCTCCGGGATCGTCGGCGCGGCCCGCGAACAGTCGGCGGGGCTGCTCTTCGGCCTGACCGAGGACCGCCTCGGCGGCGCGTTCACCGACATCGTCCATGTCCTGTTCGTGACGGGCATGTTCGCGGCGCTGCTCAGCTTCCACAACGTGGTGGCGCGGTACGCCTTCGCGATGGGGCGCGAGGGGCTGCTGCCCGCCGGGTTCGGGCGGACGAACACGGCGACCGGCGCGCCCGGCAAGGGCTCGGTGCTGCAGTCGGCGATCGCGCTGATCGCGGTCGCCGGCTTCGCGATCGCCGACGACGGGCCGTTCGGCGACCCGACGGCGCCGGTGCTGCACCTGTTCACCTGGGGCGGCAACGTGGGCGCGCTCGGCGTCATCGTCCTCATGGCCACGGCGTCCCTCGCCGTCATCGTGTTCTTCGCGCGCCGCGGGGCCGCGGCGGCGCAGGCCTGGCGGCTCGCGGCGTCCGGTGTGGCGGGCCTCGCGCTCCTCGTGATCGCCGTCTACACGGTCAAGGACTTCGACGTCCTGGTCGGCTCGGGCCCCGACTCCGCGCTCAACTGGATCCTCCCCGGCATCATCGTCCTGGCCGCGCTGGCGGGCGCGGTGCACGGCATGCTCCTCCGCACCAAGAACCCCCAGGCCCACGCCCGCATCGGCCTGGGCAACGAGGCGTTCCAACTGGACCAGAAATCAAGCCCCTCCGGCGATTGAGGAGCGGGGCCCGGGGCAGAGCCCCGCGACCGCAACCAAAGGTGACGAAACCCTGACGGCGGGCCGGAACCCCTGGATCCGGCCCGCCCACGGTGCTGCAATCAGAAACGTGACACCGAACCAAGGCCCCCCGGTAGGCCGACGCCTAGTCCTGGGCATGCTGGGCGCCGGCGCCCTGACCGTCGCCGCGGCCCCCACCCTCCAGCACACCCTGGAAGGCCTCGCCGAGAAGGACCCCACCGGCCTCACCGGCGTGCTGCCGAACGGCGGCGGTTTCCGCTACTACTCGGTCGCCGCCTCCGTTCCCCACAAGAGCGCGGACACCTACCGCCTCACCGTCGACGGCCTGGTCGCGCACCCGTCGACGTACACGCTCCCCGAACTGAGGGCGCTGCCGCAGACCCGCCTCGTCCGTGACGTGCAGTGCGTCACGGGCTGGCGGGTCCCGCGCACGCCCTTCGAAGGCGTACGGCTCTCGCGGATCCTGGACGCCGCGGGGGTGCGCCCCACCGCCAGGGCCGTACGCCTGACCTGCTTCGACGGCACGTACAGCGAGAGCCTCACGCTCCAACAGGCGCGCCGCGACGACGTCCTGGTGGCGCTGCGCATGCGGGACAAGGACCTCACACACGCGCACGGCGGCCCGGTCCGCCTCTACGCCGCCCCCATGTACTTCTACAAGTCGGCCAAGTGGCTCTCCGGGATCACCGTCACCGACGACGTGCAGCCGGGGTACTGGGAGGAGCGCGGCTACGACATCGACGCCTGGGTCGGCCGCTCGAACGGACGCGACGATGAGCCCACGAACTGAGCAGCTCACGGCCACCGTCCGCCGTTTCACGCGCGCCGAACGCTGGGTGCACCGCGGCACGGCCGCCCTGATGGGCGTGTGCGTCGCGACGGCCGCCTGCCTCTACGTACCGCAGCTCGCCGAACTCGTCGGCCGCCGCGCCCTCGTGGTCACGCTCCACGAATGGTCGGGCCTGCTGCTGCCGGTGCCGTTCCTGGCGGGCCTCGTCTCCCGTGCCTTCCGCGCGGACCTGGGGCTGCTCAACCGGTTCGACCCGTACGACAAGGAATGGCTGCGCGCCGCCCTGCGCCGGCGCCCCGGCCACCGCCCCGCGGGCAAGTTCAACGCCGGGCAGAAGCTGTGGGCGGCCTGGCTCGCCGGCGCCGTCCTGGTGATGCTCGGCACGGGGCTGCTCATGTGGTTCACGCACCTCGCCCCGCTCGCCGTGCGCACCGGCTCCACCTTCGTGCACGACTGGCTGGCGCTCGCCCTCGGCATCGTGCTCGCCGGGCACATCGGCATGGCGGTCGCCGGCCCGGAGTCCCGCCGGGGCCTGCGGACCGGCTTCGTGGACCGGGACTGGGCCGCCCGCGAGCACGGCGAGTGGCTCGACGCGCCCTGAACACACGACGAGGGCGCCCCCACCGTCCGGCGGGGGCGCCCTCTTGACCAGTCAGCGGTCGGTCCTCGGCTAGATCACCAGGGACAGCAGCAGCACCAGCGCACCGGCGACCACGGAGATGATCGTCTCCATGAGCGACCAGGTCTTCACGGTCTGGCCGACGCTGAGCCCGAAGTACTCCTTGACCAGCCAGAAACCGGCGTCGTTGACGTGGCTGAAGAACAGCGAACCCGCGCCGATGACCAGGACGAGCAGCGCCGTGTGCGTGTCGCTCATGTTGGCCGCGAGGGGCGCGACCAGACCGGCGGCGGACACCGTGGCGACCGTCGCCGAACCCGTGGCGACGCGGATGACGACCGCGATGAGCCAGGCGAGCAGCAGCGTCGGGAGGCCCCAGTCCTTGGAGATCTCCATGATCATCTCGCCGACGCCGGAGTCGACCAGGGTGCCCTTGAAGCCACCGCCCGCGCCCACGATGAGCAGCACGCCCGCGATCGGGCCGAGGGACTTCTCGGTGGTGGAGAGGATCTTGCCCTTGGTGAAGCCGGCCGGGCGGCCGAGGGTGAACATGGCGACGACCACGGAGACGAGCAGCGCCATCATCGGGTTGCCGACCACGTCGAAGACGCGCTGGACGGTGGCGTCCGGGTTGTCCACGATGACGTCGACGAGGGCCTTGGACAGCATCATCACGACCGGCAGCAGGATCGTCGCGACGGCGGCGCCGAAGCTCGGACGCTTCTCCAGGTCGTCGGAGGCGCGGGCCGGGATCATCTTCTCGGGGGCCGGCACGTCGACCCACTTGGCCGCGTACTTCGAGAAGACCGGGCCCGCGATGACGACCGTCGGAATGGCGACGAGGATGCCGAGCGCGAGCGTGAGGCCGAGGTTGGCGTCCACCGCGTCGATCGCGACGAGCGGGCCGGGGTGCGGCGGGATCAGGCCGTGCATGACGGACAGACCCGCGAGGGCCGGGATGCCGATCCGCATCAGCGAGTAGTTGCCGCGCTTGGCGACCATCAGGACGACGGGGATCAGCAGGACGATGCCGACCTCGAAGAAGAGCGGCAGACCGATCACGGCCGCGATGACCACCATGGCCCACGGCATGGCCTTGCCACCGGACTTGCCGGCCTTGGCGAGGATCGTGTCGACGATCTGGTCGGCGCCGCCGGAGTCGGCGAGCAGCTTGCCGAGGATGGCGCCGAGCGCGATCAGCACGCCGACACCGGCGACGGTGTCGCCGAGCCCGCCGCTGAAGCTTTCGATCACCTTGTCCAGCGGCGCACCGGCGAACGCGCCGAGCGCGAGCGAGCCGATGGTCAGCGCCAGGAAGGCGTGCATCTTGAACTTGGTGATGAGCAGGACGATGACGGCGATGCCCGCGAGCACGGCGATCCCGAGCTGGGCATGGCCCGCGGACGTGATCGGCTCGACGGTGTCCGCTGCCAGCATCTCGACGCTGAGTCTGGTCACGGTCTAATCCCTAGAACGAGTGGGGGCGGGGGGAGAGAACTTGCCGGTGGGGGGTTACGGGGTCGCGGCGGGGGAGTCGAGCTCGGCCAGGGCCGCGACGGCCCGGTCCGCGATCTCCTCCGGCGATCCCGCGACATCGACGGCCACGCCCGCCTCGTCCGCCGCGAGCGGCTGGAGCGTGGCGAACTGCGAGTCGAGCAGCGAGGTGGGCATGAAGTGCCCCTCGCGATGCCCCATTCGGTCCTCGATCAGCTCGCGCGAGCCGGTGAGGTGGACGAAGACGGCGTCGGGGGCCTCGGCCCGCAGACGGTCGCGGTAACTGCGCTTGAGGGCGGAGCTGGAGACCACCCCGCCGAGGCCCGCACGGCCGTGCGCCCAGCGGCCGATGGCATCGAGCCAGGGCCAGCGGTCGTCGTCCGTCAGGGGGGTGCCGGCCGACATCTTGTCGATGTTGGCCCGGGGATGGAAGTCGTCGCCCTCGGCGTACGGAACGCCGAGCCGCTCGGCGAGCAGGGGACCGATCGTTGTCTTGCCGGTTCCTGCGACGCCCATGACCACGACGACGTGGGGGGTGCTCATCGGGTACTGCCTCGTTTCGCTGTCTTCGTCGACATCGCTGTGACACCACACTGAAACCCAATAGGTCTGATTAATTCAAGAGGGTGTGACATATAAGTCAGACCATTGGTCTCGGGGCTAGGGTTGTCCCATGACCACAATGGGCCGGGGCCTGCATGCCCGCGTACTCGACAGCCTCGGTCCCGCGATCACCGCGGGCGAGTACCCCGCCGGCAGTGTGCTGCGCACGGATGAACTCGCCCAGCGTTTCGAGGTGTCCCGCTCGGTCATGCGGGAGGCGGTGCGCGTCCTGGAGTCGATGCACCTCGTGGCCTCGCGGCGCCGGGTCGGCGTCACGGTGCGGCCCGCCGAGGAGTGGAACGTCTACGACCCGCAGGTCATCCGCTGGCGCCTCGCGGGCGCCGACCGCCCGCGCCAGCTGCGCTCTCTCACGGTGCTGCGCTCGGCGGTCGAGCCGGTCGCCGCGGGGCTCGCGGCGCGCAGTGCGAGCGCGGAGCAGTGCGCTGCGCTGACCGAGTGCGCGCTCGGCATGGTGGCGACGTCACGCGGCCAGCAGCTGGAGGCGTACCTCGGCCACGACATCGAGTTCCACCGGATCGTCCTCAACGCATCGGGCAACGAGATGTTCGCCCACCTGGGTGACCTGGTGGCGGAGGTCCTCGCGGGCCGCACCCACCACCAGGTCATGTTCGAGGACCCGGACCCGGCGGCGGTCAGCCTGCACGTCAAGGTCGCCGAGGCGGTACGGGAGCGGAACGCGGAGCGCGCGGAGGAACTCACGCGCGAGATCGCGGTGGGCGCGCTCCACGAGCTGGACATCCTGGCGCCCTGAACTCCCCTGCCCGGGCCCGGAGTTACTCGATGAAGTCCCCGTCGACGTACACCCACGCGCCGTCGACCCGGGAGAACCGGCTGCGCTCGTGCAGCTCGCCGCCCTGGTAGCGGGCGCGGAAGGTGACGGTGCCGCGCTGGTGGAACGCGGAGCCGTCGACCGCCTCCACGATCTCCAGGCCGGTCCACTGCGGGGCGTCGTCGAAGTCGATGCCGGGCGGACGGGTGTCCGGATGCCAGGTGCGCAACAGGTACGCCCCGTCGTGCCGCACGAACGCGGCGTACCGGGACCGCATCAGGGCTTCGGCGGAGGGGGCGGCGGCACTGCCGGAGTGGTAGCGCCCGCAGCAGTTTTCGTACGAGGCCGGGAGCCCGCAGGGGCAGGTGGTGGTGCGTGACATGGGGCGTACTTTAAGCGGTGACCGTCACACCTGTTCCGCCCGGAACCCCGCCGGTGACACCCCCACATGCTGCTGAAAGAACTTCGAGAAGTTCGCCGAGTCCGCGAACCCGACCGCCACCCCGATCCGCCCCACGGGCAACTCCGTGTGCGCCAGCATCCGTTTGGCCTCCAGGACCACCCGCCGGTCGATGAACGCCTTCGGGGTCAGGCCCGTCGCGGCCCGCACCGCCCGCACCAGCGTGCGGCGCGAATACCCCAGCTCGTCGGCGTACGCGCTGACGCTGTGGTTGGACGTGAACCCGTGCTCGACCGCCGTGCGGAACCGCGTGAACGTCGTGTCCTGCTGCGGCGTCCCGTCGTCCTCCGCCGCGGCCTGCGCCGACACATGTGCCACGCGCAGCATCAGGGCCGTGAGGGCGTGCCGCAGGACCGAGGTGTGCAGGCTCAGCGGCAGCGTCGTCGTGTCCAGGTACTCGCGCCGCAGCTGCGCCAACGAGGCGTCGATCGCGGCGAGTTGCTCCGGATCGGGGTGCAGCAGCGGCGGCCGGTCGTAGCGGTAGAGCCCGGTCGCCTCGACGATGGCCCGCGGCAGGAACCCCGGCTGCATGGTGAGCGCGGTGCCGACGTACGCGGCCTCCGTCGAGAACCCGTGCACCTGCCCGGGGCGGATCCACAGGATGTCCCCGGCCCCGACCTCGTACTCGGTGAAGTCGATCATGTGGCGGACCGGGCCCTCGCGGAAGAACAGCAGCACGTGGAAGTCGATGCGGTGCACGCGCCGCGACAGGCCGACGCCACCCGCCCACGGGCCCTCCGAACCCATCGGCCCGACCTGGATCCCGACGCCGGACAGGCTCGCGCTCGGGTCGAACGGATAGGTCCGGATGTGCGCTCGATTTTCAGTGGCCGCCCGCAGATGTGCGCTCGTCTGTGAGGGGTCCTGCTCCGTCATCCACTGTCCTTGGCTCGGGCCGCTGTGCGTGTCCCATTTTCACCGAACGCTGGCACGGGGGCACCTGTCGAGCCAAAAGTATGACCTTTACATTCGTAGGTGGTTCGACCTGGGACTTTGGTCCCGGCCGGACGGTGCCTTTCGGTACCTCGGCAGGACAACGGATGCGAAGGAAGCTGTACAGATGAGCACGCAGACACCGGACGGACTCGACCCCTTCGAGCAGCCCTTCGAGTGGACCGAAAGCGACCAGCGTGCCGTCGACACCGCGCGCCTCCTCGCGGCGGACGCCGTGCAGAAGGTCGGCAACGGTCACCCCGGCACCGCCATGAGCCTCGCCCCGGCCGCGTACACGATCTTCCAGAAGGCCATGCGGCACGACCCGGCCGACCCGGAGTGGACCGGCCGCGACCGCTTCGTCCTCTCGCCCGGCCACACCAGCCTCACCCTCTACACCCAGCTCTTCCTCTCCGGCTACGAGCTGGAACTGGACGACCTGAAGGCGTTCCGCACGCAGGGCTCGAAGACGCCGGGCCACCCCGAGTACGGCCACACCGCCGGTGTCGAGACGACGACCGGGCCGCTCGGCCAGGGCGTCGCCAACGCCGTGGGCATGGCGATGGCCGCCCGCTACGAGCGCGGCCTGTTCGACCCGGAGGCCGCCGAGGGCGCCTCCCCGTTCGACCACACCATCTGGGCGATCGTCTCCGACGGCGACCTGGAGGAGGGCGTCTCCGCCGAGGCCAGCTCGCTCGCGGGCCACCAGAAGCTCGGCAACCTCGTCTTCGTCTACGACGACAATCACATCTCCATCGAGGGCGACACCGCGACCGCGTTCTCCGAGGACGTGCTGAAGCGCTACGAGTCCTACGGCTGGCACGTGCAGCGCATCGAGCCGACCGCCGCGGGCGACGTCGACCCGAAGGCCCTCTACGAGGCGCTGGCCGCCGCCAAGGCCGTCACCGACAAGCCCTCGATCATCGCGATGCGCACGATCATCGCCTGGCCCGCCCCGACCGCGCAGAACACCGAGGCCTCCCACGGCTCGGCGCTCGGCGCCGACGAGATCGCCGCGACGAAGAAGGTCCTCGGCTTCGACCCCGAGCAGTCCTTCATCGTCGAGGACGAGGTCATCGCCCACACCCACAAGGCCCTCGACCGCGGAGCCGAGGCGCACGCCGCCTGGGACAAGCAGCTCGCCGAGTGGCGCGCCGCCAACCCCGAGCGCTCCGAGACCCTCGACCGCGTGCTCGCGGGCCGCCTCCCCGAGGGCTGGGAGGACGCCCTGCCGTCCTTCGAGACCGGCACGAAGGTCGCCACGCGCGCCGCGTCCGGCAAGACCCTCCAGGCGCTCGGCCCGGTCATCCCCGAGCTGTGGGGCGGCTCCGCCGACCTCGCCGGCTCGAACAACACCACCATCGACAAGACGTCGTCCTTCCTCCCGAAGGGCAACCCGCTCCCGGAGGCCGACCCGTACGGCCGCACCGTGCACTTCGGCATCCGCGAGTTCTCGATGGCCGCCGAGATGAACGGCATCGCGCTGCACGGCAACACCCGCATCTACGGCGGCACCTTCCTGGTGTTCTCCGACTACATGCGCAACGCCGTCCGCATGTCGGCCCTCATGCAGCTCCCGGTCACCTATGTGTGGACGCACGACTCCATCGGCCTCGGCGAGGACGGCCCGACGCACCAGCCGGTCGAGCACCTCGCCGCGCTGCGCGCCATCCCCGGCCTGAACATCGTCCGCCCGGCCGACGCCAACGAGACGGCCATCGCCTGGCGCGAGATCCTCAAGCGCGGCACCGAGAAGCCGGCCCCGCACGGCCTGGCCCTCTCCCGCCAGGGCCTGCCGACGTACGAGGCCAACGACGACGCGGCCAAGGGCGGTTACGTCCTCGTCGAGGCGTCGAAGGCCACCCCGGACGTCGTCCTCATCGCCACCGGCTCCGAGGTCCAGCTCGCCGTCGCCGCACGCGAGCAGCTGGAGGCCGAGGGCGTCGCCACCCGTGTCGTCTCGATGCCGTCCGTCGAGTGGTTCGAGGAGCAGGAGCAGGCGTACAAGGACGCCGTCCTGCCGCCGTCCGTGAAGGCCCGCGTGGCGGTCGAGGCCGGCATCGGCCTCACCTGGTACCGCTACGTCGGTGACGCCGGCCGCATCGTCTCCCTTGAGCACTTCGGCGCCTCCGCCGACGCGGGCACGCTCTTCGCCGAGTTCGGCTTCACCGCCGAGAACGTCGCCGACAAGGCCCGCGAGTCCCTCGCCGCCGCCCGCGCCTGACCCTTCCGCAGCAACGCACGCCCGAAAGAAGATGAAGCAGAACATGAGCAACGCCGTCGCACCCCTCAAGGCCCTTTCCGACGAAGGCGTTTCCATCTGGCTGGACGACCTGTCCCGCACCCGCATCGAGTCCGGCAACCTCGCCGAGCTCATCGCGGACCAGCACGTCGTGGGCGTCACCACGAACCCCTCGATCTTCCAGGCCGCCATCGGCAAGGGCGAGGGCTACGAGGAGCAGCTCGCCGACCTGGCCGTCCGCAAGGTCACCGTCGACGAGGCCGTCCGCATGATGACGACCCAGGACGTCCGCGCCGCCGCCGACATCCTGCGCCCGGTGTACGACGCCACGCAGGGCCGTGACGGCCGCGTCTCCATCGAGGTCGACCCGCGCCTGGCGCACAACACCGAGGCCACCATCGCCGAGGCCAAGCAGCTCGCCTGGCTCGTCGACCGCCCCAACGTGATGATCAAGATCCCGGCGACCCTCGCGGGCCTCCCGGCGATCACCGAGGTCATCGGCCTCGGTATCTCGGTCAACGTCACGCTGATCTTCTCCCTCGACCGCTACAAGGCCGTCATGGACGCCTACCTGGCCGGCCTGGAGAAGGCCCACGAGCGCGGCATCGACCTCTCCTCGATCCACTCGGTCGCCTCCTTCTTCGTCTCCCGCGTCGACGCCGAGATCGACAAGCGTCTCGACAAGATCGGCACCGACGAGGCCGCTTCGGCGAAGGGCAAGGCGGCGCTCGCCAACGCCCGCCTCGCCTACGAGGCCTTCGAGCAGGCCTTCGCCGCCGAGCGCGCCACCAAGCTGGCGGCCGCCGGCGCCAACAAGCAGCGCCCGCTGTGGGCCTCCACCGGCGTCAAGGACCCCGCGTACAAGGACACCCTGTACGTCGACGAGCTGGTCGCGCCCGGCACCGTCAACACCATGCCCGAGGGCACCCTGAAGGCGACCGCCGACCACGGCGAGATCACCGGCGACACCATCACCGGCCGCTACGAGCAGGCCCGCGCCGAGCTGAAGGCCGTCGACGCGCTCGGCATCTCCCTCGACGAGGTCACCCAGCAGCTCGAGGACGAGGCCGTCGCCAAGTTCGAGATCGCCTGGAACGACCTGCTGGCCACCGTCTCCTCCCGCCTGACGGAGGCTGAGTCCAAGTGAGCTCCACCGCTTGGCAGAACCCGCTGAGGGACCCCCGCGACCGCCGCCTCCCGCGCGTCGCGGGCCCCTCCGGGCTCGTCATCTTCGGCGTCACGGGCGACCTGTCCCGCAAGAAGCTGATGCCGGCCGTCTACGACCTCGCCAACCGCGGCCTGCTGCCGCCGGGCTTCTCGCTCCTCGGCTTCGCCCGCCGCGAGTGGGCGGACCAGGACTTCGCGCAGGTCGTCCACGACTCGGTCAAGGAGCACGCCCGCACGCCCTTCCGCGAGGAGGTCTGGCAGCAGCTCGCCGAGGGCATGCGCTTCATCCCCGGCGACTTCGACGACGACACCGCGTTCTCGCAACTGCGCAGCGCCGTCGACGAACTCGACGAGAAGCGCGGCACCAGCGGCAACTACGCGTTCTACCTCTCCGTACCGCCGAAGTTCTTCCCCAAGGTCGTCCAGCAGCTCAAGAAGCACGGCCTCGCCGACGCCCCCGAGGGGTCCTGGCGGCGCGCCGTCATCGAGAAGCCGTTCGGCCACGACATGGAGTCGGCGCGCGAGCTGAACCGCATCGTGCACGACGTGTTCTCGCCGGACCAGGTCTTCCGCATCGACCACTACCTCGGCAAGGAGACCGTCCAGAACATCCTGGCGCTCCGCTTCGCCAACCAGATGTACGAACCCATCTGGAACCGCTCCTACGTCGACCACGTGCAGATCACGATGGCCGAGGACATCGGCATCGGCGGCCGCGCCGGCTACTACGACGGCATCGGCGCCGCCCGCGACGTCATCCAGAACCACCTGCTCCAGCTGCTCGCCCTCACGGCGATGGAGGAGCCGGCCGCGTTCGACGCCGAGTCCCTCGTCAACGAGAAGCTCAAGGTCCTCAAGTCCGTGCGGCTCCCCGCCGACCTGGAGAAGTCCACGGTCCGCGCCCAGTACGCGGCCGGCTGGCAGGGCGGCGAGAAGGTCCCCGGCTACCTGCAGGAAGACGGCATCGACCCCAAGTCGAAGACCGACACCTACGCGGCCGTGAAGCTGGGCATCGACAACCGCCGCTGGGCGGGCGTCCCGTTCTACCTGCGCACCGGCAAGCGCCTCGGCCGCCGCGTCACCGAGATCGCGGTCGTCTTCCAGCGCGCCCCGCACTCCCCGTTCGACCACACCGCCACCGAGGAACTCGGCCAGAACGCGATCGTCATCCGCGTTCAGCCGGACGAGGGCATGACGGTGCGCTTCGGATCCAAGGTGCCGGGTACGTCGATGGAGATCCGCGACGTGTCCATGGACTTCGCCTACGGCGAGTCGTTCACCGAGTCCAGCCCGGAAGCGTACGAGCGGCTGATCCTGGACGTGTTGCTGGGCGACGCGAACCTCTTCCCGCGCACGGAGGAGGTCGAGGAGTCCTGGCGCATCCTCGACCCCATCGAGGAGCACTGGGACAAGGTCGGCAAGCCCGCCCGGTACGCCTCGGGCAGCTGGGGCCCGAAGGAAGCGGACGAGATGCTCGCACGAGACGGACGGAGCTGGCGAAGGCCATGAGGATCGACCTGACCGACACCACGGCAAGCAAGGTCAACAAGGCGCTCGTCGAAGGGCGCCGAGCCATCGGCACGCCCGCGGTGGGCATGGTCCTGACGATGGTCATCGTCACGGACGAGGAGAACGCGTACGACGCGACGAAGGCCGCCCAGGAGGCGTCCCGCGAGCACCCCTCGCGCACCCTCGTCGTCATCCGGCGCACCAAGCGCCTGCCCCGCGACCGGCACGGCAACCGGCTCGACGCCGAGGTCCGCCTCGGCTCCGAGGCAGGCACCGGCGAGACGGTGGTCCTGCGCCTGTACGGCGAGACCGGCCAGCACGCCGACTCCGTCGTCCTGCCGCTGCTGCTGCCCGACGCCCCGGTCGTCGTGTGGTGGCCGGTCGACGCCCCCGACGAGCCCTCCAAGGACCCGCTCGGCGCGCTCGCCGCCCGCCGCATCACCGACCTGTACGCCGACGAGGACGCGCTCGCCGCCCTCGACCGGCGCGCCGCGCACTACGCGCCCGGCGACACCGACCTGGCCTGGACGCGGCTCACCCCGTGGCGCTCCATGCTGGCCGCCGCGCTCGACCAGGCCCGCACCGACGTCGTCTCCGCGGCCGTCGAGTCCGAGGCCGGCAACCCCAGCGCCGAACTGCTCGCGCGCTGGCTCGGCGCCCGGCTCGGCGTCCCGGTCGAGCGGGTCACGACGCCGGGCCCGGTCGTCACCGCGGTCCGCCTCGGCACCCCGAACGGCGAGATCCGCATCGACCGCCCCGAAGGGCCGCTCGCCAAGCTGACCCTGCCAGGCCAGCCCGAGCGCACCCTCGCCCTGAAGGTCCGCTCCACCGCCGAGCTGATCGCGGAGGAACTCCGCCGCCTCGACGCCGACGAGATGTACGCCGTGGCCCTGCAGGCAGCCGCCCCCGGCAAAGTCACCAAGGAGTCCGTTCAACATGCCTGACACCGCCTCTCAAGGCCCCTTCCTCACGCGCCGCCCGCAGTGGACGGCCCTGGAGGACCACCGCGCGAAGTTCAACGGCACGCACCTGCGCGACCTCTTCGCGAAGGACGCGGCCCGCGCCGAGCGCTACACCGTGGCCGTCGGTGACCTGCACATCGACTACTCCAAGCACCTGATCACGGACGAGACCCTCGCCCTGCTCCAGGAACTGGCCACCGCCACCGACGTGTTCGGGCAGCGCGACGCCATGTTCCGCGGCGAGAAGATCAACACGACCGAGGACCGCGCCGTGCTGCACACGGCCCTGCGCGCCCCGGCCGACGCCGTGATCGAGGTCGACGGCGAGAACGTCGTGCCGAAGGTGCACGAGGTCCTCGACCGGATGGCCGTCTTCGCCGACAAGATCCGTACGGGCGAGTGGACCGGCCACACCGGCAAGCGGATCAAGAACGTCGTCAACGTCGGCATCGGCGGCTCGGACCTCGGCCCGGCCATGGCGTACGAGGCGCTGCGCCCGTTCACCGCCCGCGACCTGACGCTCCGCTTCGTCTCCAACGTCGACGGCGCCGACCTGCACGAGGCCGTCCGCGACCTCGACCCGGCCGAGACGCTGTTCATCATCGCCTCGAAGACCTTCACGACGATCGAGACGATCACCAACGCGAAGGCCGCCCGCTCCTGGCTCCTCGACGGGCTCGGCGACGACAAGGCCGTCGCCAAGCACTTCGTCGCCCTGTCGACCAACGCCGAGAAGGTGTCGGACTTCGGCATCGACACGGCCAACATGTTCGAGTTCTGGGACTGGGTCGGCGGCCGCTACTCCTTCGACTCGGCCATCGGCCTCTCGCTGATGATCGCGATCGGCCCGGACCACTTCCGCGAGCTGCTCGACGGCTTCCGCCTGGTCGACGAGCACTTCCGCACCGCCCCGGCGGAGGCCAACGCGCCGCTGCTGCTCGGCCTGCTCGGCGTCTGGTACGGCAACTTCCACGGCGCGCAGTCGCACGCGGTGCTGCCGTACAGCCACTACCTCTCCAAGTTCACGGCGTACCTCCAGCAGCTCGACATGGAGTCCAACGGCAAGTCCGTGGACCGCCAGGGCCGCGGCGTCGAGTGGCAGACGGGCCCGGTCGTCTGGGGCACCCCCGGCACCAACGGGCAGCACGCCTACTACCAGCTCATCCACCAGGGCACGAAGCTGATCCCGGCGGACCTCATCGGCTTCGCGAAGCCGGTCGACGAGCTGTCCGACACCCTCGCCGGCCAGCACGACCTGCTGATGGCCAACCTGTTCGCGCAGGGCCAGGCGCTCGCCTTCGGCAAGACGCCGGACGAGGTGCGCGCCGAGGGCGTCGCCGAGGAACTGGTCCCGCACAAGACCTTCAAGGGCAACCACCCGACGACGACGATCCTCGCCCGCGAGCTGACCCCGTCCGTCCTCGGCCAGCTCATCGCCCTCTACGAGCAGAAGGTCTTCGTCCAGGGCGCCGTCTGGAACATCGACTCCTTCGACCAGTGGGGCGTCGAGCTGGGCAAGGTCCTCGCCAAGCGCGTGGAGCCCGCCCTCACCGAAGGCGCGGAGGTCCCCGGCCTCGACGCGTCGACGCAGTCCCTGGTCAGCACGTACCGCGCCCTGCGCGGCCGCAACCAACACGGAAAGTAGTGAACGACATGCAGCTCGGTCTCATCGGTCTCGGCAAGATGGGCGGCAACATGCGCGAGCGCATCCGCCGCGCCGGCCACGAGGTCATCGGCTACGACCGCAACCCCGAGGTCTCGGACGTCGCCTCCCTCGCCGAACTCGTCGAGAAGCTCGAAGGCCCGCGCGTGGTGTGGGTGATGGTCCCGGCCGGCGCCGCGACCCAGTCCACGATCGACGAGCTGGGCAACCTGCTGTCCGAGGGCGACATCGTGGTCGACGGCGGCAATTCCCGCTGGACGGATGACGAGAAGCACGCGGAGGAGCTGGCGGCCAAGGGCATCGGCTTCGTCGACGCGGGCGTCTCGGGTGGTGTGTGGGGCCTGGAGAACGGCTACGCGTTGATGGTCGGCGGTTCCGAGGAGAACGTCGCGAAGGTCAAGCCGGTCTTCGACGCGCTCAAGCCGGAGGGCGACTTCGGCTACGTGCACGCGGGCAAGGTCGGTGCCGGGCACTTCTCGAAGATGGTCCACAACGGCATCGAGTACGCCATGATGCAGGCCTACGCCGAGGGCTGGGAGCTGCTGGAGAAGGTCGACTCGGTGGACAACGTCCGTGAGGTCTTCCGGTCCTGGCAGGAGGGCACGGTCATCCGTTCCTGGCTGCTCGACCTGGCCGTCAACGCGCTGGACGAGGACACTCACCTCGACAAGCTGCGCGGTTACGCCGCGGACTCGGGTGAGGGCCGTTGGACGGTGGAGGCCGCGATCGACAACTCGGTGCCGCTGCCCGCGATCACCGCGTCGCTGTTCGCCCGCTTCTCCTCCCGCCAGGAGGACTCGCCGCAGATGAAGATGATCGCGGCGCTGCGCAACCAGTTCGGCGGCCACGCCGTCGAGTCCAAGTAAGCGACACACACGAAGCCCGCCGGACCGCACGGTCCGGCGGGCTTTTCGCTGCGCCCACTGTCCCGGCTACTGGTCGGCGGTCCGCCACACCTTCGCGTCCAGGGTCACGTTCTTGCCCTCCGTCTTGCCCCGGAGCGTCAGAAGCCCGACGTCCCCCGAGCCGCCCACCAGGCACAGGCGCTGGCCCACCGGCAGGTCGTAGACCCAGTAGGAGTCGTCGGCCGCGTGCGCGTCGCGGCACGCGTCGAGGGTGGCCGGCTGCCCGGCGGGGAGCAGGGCGAGGGAGCTCCCCGAGGCGTTGCCGGGCGCCAGCACCGCGCCGTTGCTGTAGACGGCGTACGTCAGATCCTCGTTCGCCCGCCCGTCGTCCGGCTTGGCCCGCACCGGATCGTCCGCGAGATACAGGTCATGGCTGTCCGTCATCACGATGCCGGGGTACGTCGACGGGAGCGGGGGAGCCGAGGTCGGCGGCCCGCTCGTCGTGGGCGTCGGGGGAGCGGAGGTGGGATCGTCGGCCGAGCCCGAAGGGGCGGGCGCGGCCCCCGACTTGGAGGCCTTCGGAGACTTCGAGGCGCTCGGGGAGGCGGACTTCGACGCGGACGCCGACTTCGACGCGGAGCGCGTCGCCTCGGGGTGGCTCGACGCCGCCGGCCCCGCCGCCCCGTCGTCCTGCGGGGCACCGGGCACGAAATACAGCGCGGCGGCCGCACCGCACGCGACCAGCGCGACCCCGGCGGCCGCCAGCAGCCAGGCACGGGAGCGCTTGCGCGGGGCACCGGTGCTCACGGCGGCGGTCTCGGCCCCCGACGGCGCGGCGGGTGAGCCGGACGCGGGCCCGGCGGGCGGCTCCTGGGCGAACGCGACGGGCGGCCCGAACACCCCCGCGGGGGCGGCGCTCCCGGGCGTCCCGGGGCCACTCGTGGCACCGCCCGGCGGCGTCGCGAGCCCCGTCGGCTCCGCCCCGGTCACCCGGGCGCCCTCGGCGCGCGCCGCGATCCCCTCGGCGAGCTCGTCCGGAAGCCAGGCGTCCGTCGCGGGCCCCGGACCACCGGGCTGCGCCTCACGTATCGCCTGGACGGTCTCGATGACCTCCCGCACCGTCGGCCGGTCGTCCGCGGGCTTGCTGAGGCAGCGGGATATCAACTCCCGCATGGCGTCCGGGACCTTGGACAGATCCGGCTCCTCGTGCACGACCCGGTAGAGCACCGCGTGCGGCTCGCCCTCCCCGTACGCCGTGCTCCCGGTGGCGGCGAACACCGCGGTCTGGCCGAGCGCGAACACATCCGCGGAGCCGCTCGCGGAACCGCCGAGCACCTGCTCCGGAGCCATGTACGCGACCGTGCCCACGGCCGCCCCGCTGCGCGTCACGGACGTCGCGTCCGCCGCCCGCGCCACACCGAAGTCGATGACGCGGGGCCCGTCGGAGGCCAGCAGCACGTTCGAGGGCTTCAGGTCGCGGTGCACGATCCCCGCGTCGTGCACCGCCTGCAGCGCCTCCGCGATCCCGGCCGTCATCCGCAGCACGGTGTCCACCGGCAGCGGCCCGTGCGCGCGCACCGCCTCCGCGAGCGAGGGCCCCGGCACGTACGCCGTCGCGCACCACGGCACCGCGCTCTCCGTGTCGCTGTCGACGACCGGCGCCGTGTAGAGCCCGTGGACCTTGCTCGCGGCGGCGACCTCCGTACGGAAC
Organism: Streptomyces sp. NPDC059897; assembly: GCF_042730865.1. Classification (NCBI taxonomy): domain Bacteria; kingdom Bacillati; phylum Actinomycetota; class Actinomycetes; order Kitasatosporales; family Streptomycetaceae; genus Streptomyces; species Streptomyces sp. NPDC059897. Next base: position 75,177 of record NZ_JBHWKQ010000010.1, read on the forward strand.
CTGCGCCGGAACTCGGGGTCCTCGGCCAGCTCGGGTCTGATCACCTTGACCGCGACGGCCCGGCCGCCCGGCGTGTGCGACAGGTAGACGCGCCCCATGCCGCCGGAGCCGAGCCCCGCGACCAGGCGGTACCCGCCCGCCGTCCGTGGATCGCGGTCGTCCAGCGGACGGAAATTCTCCGCATCGGGCCCACCGTTCGCCAACACGCCGCACTCCACCCCTGTTCGTCTCGTGGCCGACCATTGCATCACGTGACGTAGCGCACCCCGCCGTCGGTGCCGCGACAACGCAAAAGACCCCAGAGTGATCTGGGGTCTTTCTCTGTGTCCGAGGGGGGACTTGAACCCCCACGCCCGATAAAGGGCACTAGCACCTCAAGCTAGCGCGTCTGCCATTCCGCCACCCGGACAAGGTGTCTGCCGCCTCTGTGCGGGTGTTCCCCGCGGCGACACAGAGAACATTACCAGGGATTCCGAGTGCCTCGATCAGCCCCCCGACCGGGCCGCCCCGCCTGTGAACGGCACGTGACGAGACGCGCCCGGCCTTGGGTCCACAGGCCGGGAGAGAGAGGATGAGACGCATCCACGGCAAGAGAGGAACCAGCGTGAGCGAGCCGAGCACGGGCAGGGCGGTCTCCGGACAGGACGAGGTCGTCGACCTCTGCCGCGAATTGATCCAGATCGACACCAGCAACTACGGCGACCACTCGGGCCCCGGCGAGCGCAAGGCCGCCGAGTGGACGGCGGAGAAGCTCGCCGAGGTCGGCCTCGAGCCGAAGATCTTCGAGTCCCACCCCGGCCGCGCCTCCACGGTCGCCCGGATCGAGGGCGAGGACCCCTCGCGGCCCGCCCTCCTCATCCACGGCCACACCGACGTCGTCCCGGCCAACGCGGCGGACTGGACGCACCACCCGTTCTCCGGCGAGATCGCCGACGGCTGCGTCTGGGGCCGCGGCGCCGTCGACATGAAGGACATGGACGCGATGACCCTCGCGGTCGTCCGCGACCGGCTGCGCAGCGGCCGCAAGCCCCCGCGCGACATCGTCCTCGCGTTCCTCGCCGACGAGGAGGCCGGCGGCGTGTTCGGCGCCCGCCACCTGGTGCGCAACCACCCCGACCTGTTCGAGGGCGTCACCGAGGCGATCAGTGAGGTCGGCGGCTTCTCCTTCACGGTGAACGAGCAGCGCAGGCTCTACCTCGTGCAGACCGCCGAGAAGGGCATGCACTGGATGAAGCTGTCCGTGGCCGGCACCGCCGGGCACGGCTCCATGATCCACCGGGACAACGCGATCACCGAACTGTCCGAGGCCGTCGCCCGCCTCGGCCGCCACCAGTTCCCGGTCCGCGTCACCAAGACGACGCGCGCCTTCCTCGACGAGCTCGGCGACGCCCTCGGCACCGAGCTCGACCCGGAAAACATGGAGGAGACCATCGCCAAGCTCGGCGGCATCGCCAAGCTGATCGGCGCCACGCTCTCCAACACCGCCAACCCCACGCAGCTGAACGCCGGTTACAAGGTCAACGTGATCCCCGGCGAGGCCACCGCCAACGTCGACGGCCGCTTCCTGCCCGGCCACGAGGACGAGTTCCTCGCCGACCTCGACCGGATCCTCGGCCCGAAGGTCACGCGCTCGGACGTGCACGCGGACAAGGCCGTCGAGACCACCTTCGACGGGGCGCTCGTCGAGGCCATGAAGTCCTCGATCGAGGCCGAGGACCCGATCGGCAAGGCCATCCCGTACATGCTCTCCGGCGGCACCGACGCCAAGTCCTTCGTGGAGCTCGGCATCCGCAACTTCGGCTTCGCGCCGCTGCAGCTGCCGCCCGAGCTGGACTTCGCCGGGATGTTCCACGGCGTCGACGAGCGGGTGCCGGTGGACGGCCTCAAGTTCGGCGTGCGGGTCCTGGACCGCTTCATTGACGCGTCCTGACGTCAACCCCGCGCCGGACCGAAAATCGTTCGCACGTGCGCAATGGACCGGAAAGAGTGAAAGGGCTCGCACGGTCGTAGCCCCATGAGTCCCTCCTCGTTACAGGGAGTGCAGTCCGCGGCTGGGACTGCATTGCCAACTAGGAGGAATAATGCTCAAGAAGGTCGTCGCCGCTGCGGCAGCCACCGGTGGTCTGGTTCTCGCGGGTGCGGGCATGGCCGTCGCCGACTCCGGCGCTCAGGGTGCTGCGACGCAGTCCCCCGGCGTCGTTTCGGGCAACGTCATCCAGGCCCCGATCCACGTGCCGGTGAACGTGTGCGGCAACACGGTCTCCGTGATCGGGCTGCTGAACCCTGCCTTCGGTAACACCTGCGCCAACGACTGACGTTGTTGTGCCTCACCCCTTGAGGGTTTGAGCCCACGGCCCCGGAGTGCGAGCCATGCACTCCGGGGCCGACGGGTTGGACAAGGTTCCACGGCAAGACTGACAAGGCAAGGCAGGGAAACCTATGCGACAGGTCATGCGGAAGGGCCTGATCACCGTGGCGGCCGCGTCCGGCGTGCTCGCCGTCACCGGTGGTTACGCACACGCGGACTCGGGTACGAACGGAAACTCATCGGACTCACCGGGCGTCCTGTCCGGCAACTCCGTCGAGGCGCCCGTGGACGTACCGGTGAACGTCTGCGGCAACACGATCAACGTGGTCGGACTGCTCAACCCGGCGTCCGGCAACGGCTGCGACAGCTCGGGCGGCGGCGACAAGTCCGGCGACCAGTCCTCGGACAGCGGCGCGCAGGCCGGCGGGAACACCAGCGACTCACCCGGTGTCGGCTCCGGCAACCATGTGTCGGTCCCGGTGCACGTGCCGGTCAACGCGTGCGGCAACTCCGTCGGCGCCGGCTCGGTCGGCAACGGGACGACCGGCAACGGCTGCTCCGACGACGCCAGCAGCACCACGACGCCGCCGACGGACTCGAACACCCCGCCCCCGAGCGCCGAAGACCCGGGAACCGGTTCCGACACCCCCAACGCCCCGGGAACGCAGACCGTCGACATGCCCAAGGGCGAGTCCCAGCTCGGGCAGACCGGCAGCCCCGAGGTGCGGGCCGCCGGCACCCTCGCGGAGACCGGCAGCTCGGTGCCGCTCGGCGCGGCCATCCCGCTCGCCGGGGGTGCGCTGCTCGCGGGCGCGCTGCTCTACCGGCGGGCGAACGCGGCGGCGTGACATCAGGCGGTACACAACGGAGCGGGCCCCGCACGGACGGGGCCCGCTCCGTTGTCTCGCCGTGCCCTCAGGTCACCATGTGGCCCGCACCTGGCGGATGATCCGTCGGCGCAGACGCACGCGGCGACTGCCGTCGCGGCGCAGGCTCAAGCGGTCCAACTCCCAGTGTCCGTACTCGGCATGGTCCGTCAGCAGACGCGTCGCCTCCTTGCGGGAGACCCCGCGCGGTACGTACACGTCGACAAATTCGTATTCCGGCATCGCATCTATTGTGCGGGCAGTGGCCCGGTACGGATAGCGTCTGCACTATGTCTGATGCTGCGCAGCCCACCGCTGCCGAGGTACGCGCCGCCGCCGAGGCGGTCAAGGCTGCGCTCGACGCCCACTTGGCGGCGGTCGAGCGCCGGTCGGGAGAAGACGATCCGGCCGTCTACGAAGCGTTCAACGAACTGGCCGCCGCGGCCGAGGAGTACGACGAACTCCTCTACGACCGCTACGACGAGGTCACCCCCTTCGAGATCCCCGGCAGCGAGGACTCGCTGCCGCCGTACGCGGGACCCGAGGAGCCGAACGCGCTGAGCGTGCTGATCCGACGCGACTACGCCGTGGTCGAGCCGCAGCGTCTGCTGTCCCAGGCCGGGCGGGTCGCCGACCTGGACGCGGAGCCGGACACGGAGGCCGCGAACGGGGCGGGCAGCAGTGTGCACGCCGCGCTGGGCGTCCTCTTCGGCGAGTTCGAGCCCGACGAGATCGCCTCCCGGCACAAGGAGTTCGGCCTGGAGGAAGGCGACTCCACGCTCTGGGTCACGGCATCGGACGACCCCGCGGAGCCCGGCGAGTGGCTGGAGGCACCCTTCGAGCAGGTCGATCCGCAGCGGGTGGTGTGCCGCTTCGATGTGAGCGCGGTCTTCGACGACGACGAGTTCGATGATGACGACGGCTCCGCCGGGGGCGATGAGGCGTTGGAGGAGGCGGACCGCTGACACCCCGCTGCCGCGGGGGCCGGGGGTAGTTGTTCTGCCGCCCCGGCGTTACGGCCTCGGGGCTCCGCCCCGGCCCCCGCGCCTCAATCGCCGGCGGGGCTGATCTTGCCGCACCGGGGTTACGGTCTCGGGGCTCTGCCCCGGGCCCCGCGCCTCAATCGCCGGCGGGGCTGGATTTGCCGCACCGGGGTTGTGGTCTTTGGGGCGCTGCTTCGGGGCCCGCGCTTCAAGCGTCGGCGGGGCTGATCTTGCCGCACGGGGGTTACGGTCTCGGGGCTTTGCCCCGGGCCCCGCTGCTCAATCGCCGCAGGGGCTTGATGGTGCCCGCCGCGCCGTAGGTGACGGCCTTGCCCCCGCCTATCTCCCACCACCCGCCCCCTCCGGGGGCGTCGGCCTCGCGGGGTGCCGCACCCGCCTGCGGCGAACCGCCGCCAGGCCCGGCTCCCCGCCCGTTGCGGTCGGCCGCAGGCGTCTTGGGTGAACTGCCGTCGGCACGGCTCCCCGCCCGGGGCTGCGGGGCCGCACCCGCCTTGGGCAATCTGCCGCCTTGGGCGGCAGGGTGGGCAAGGCGGCGCCCGGTGCCGCGTCACAGGGGCGTGGGGGCCGACCCCGGTAAGGCGAAAAGGTCCCGGTGCCGCGCAACGGGGACGGTGGGGCCGGCCCCGGCGCGGCGGAGAGAAGCGGTGCCGCGGCTACGTGCTCGGGACCTGGGCTCGGACCAGGCCCCGCAACCGCGTCGTGCGCGGCTTCGCGGGGAGTTCCGAGACCGCGCGCGGCAGCGCCGCGTCCACGCCGTGCACCACCGAGAGGTGCCGTTCGCCGCGGCCGAAGGCCGTGTAGACCCAGGGACGGTTCAGGGACTGCGCCGCGTCGCCGGGCAGCACCACCACCGCCGCGGGCCAGCGCACCCCCACGGCCTGATGCCCGGTCACGGCCCACCCGTGCCGCACCGCGCCCTGCTCCACCTGCTCCTTCGGTACGAGGACGGGGGAGCCGTCACATTCGAGACGCAGGCCCTCCGCGTCCGCCCCGACAACCACGCCGGGCCGGATCCGCCCGCGCCCGGTGACGTACACCACCCGGTCCCCGGGGTCGAAGCCGCCGAACCGCCCGGGGCCCGGGTTGAGCCGCTCCTTCAGCGCCACGTTCAACGCCCGCGTCCCCGCGGCGCCCCCGTGCCCCGGCGTGATCACCTGCGTCTGCTCGGCCGGCACCCCGATCGCCCGCGGCACCGAGTCCGCGACGAGCTGCACGGTGCGGTGGATCGCCTCGGCCGGGTCCCGCACCGGAACGATCACGACCTCCTTGCCGGGCGCCTCCACCTGGTTCAGCTCGCCGATGCCGATGCCCGAGACCAGCTCGCCGATCGGCCCGAAGTCCGGCGTGCGGGAGGCGATGCGCGGGCAGATCTCGGCCGCCGCGACGTCCGCGAAGACCCGGCCGGGGCCCGCCGACCACAGCGTCCCGGGGTCCCCGCTGAGCACCAGGCACGTCCCGTCGGCGAGCAGCTCCACCAGCATCGCGGCGTCGCCCACGTCCAACTGCGGCGCGTCCAGGACCACCAGGACGTCGAGGGCGAACGCCCCGTCCCGGTCGAGCCCGGGGCCCTCCGCCTGCGCGAGCAGACCCGCGACGGTCGCGGTGGCCGTCTCGGGCGCGTCCGGACCGAGGAGTTCCGCGGCCCGGCGGCGGCCGTCCGCGCTGTGTGCGGCGACGCACACCCGCAGGCCCAGCCTGCCCGCGGCGGCGGCCGCCGCGACGGGCTCGGCGCGGGCCGCCTCACCGCCGGTGTGCACGACGAGGCGGTGCGCGGCGATCGCGCGGATCAGCTCGGCAGTCGTGCCACGCTCCGAGCCCGCGGCCTCATCGAGCCCGGCGGCCGAACCTTCGTCCTTGGGCGCGGCGTTGAGGAGCCGCGCCAGCCCGTCGGCGAGGCTCTCCTCGGCGAGCGCGTACCGCTCGAGCCCGACCAGGACCCGTACGGGCCGCTCGGCCTCTTCCTCCTCGCCGTCCTCCTCGGCGGGGGCGGGCGCGGGCGCGTCCTCCAGGGGGTCGTGGAAGATCAGGGCGTCGCCCTCCGCGACGGCGCTCTGCACGGCCTCCTCCGGATCGGGCACCCCGCGCTTGCCGAGCGCGTCCGCGAGCACCGGCAGATCGAGGGCCGTGTGCCCGGCGTCCGCGGCCTGCTCGAGGAGCCATACGGTGACGGCGCGGCCCCGCCGCTCGTCCTCGGGCCCGCACTCCGCGCCGAGCAGCGCCCGCGCGAACCCGTCGGCCTGCTCGGGCCGTACTCCGCTCACCCGCAGCAACAGCCACGGATCGGCGCGCAGCTCGTCGCCCGCGCCCTCGCCCAGGGCCGCGGCGGCCGCACCGGCCAGTGACTCGGGAGCCCCGCCCTCGACGAGCACGGCCCGAACCGCGGCGACGGCCTCCGGATCGGGGCCCGCCTGAGTGGTGGCCTGCGGCCTGCGCACGGGTTCGGCGGGGGCGGCGGTCGCGGTGGCCTGCCGCGGCTCGGGCCCGGGCCGCGCGAGCACGGGGGCGGCGACCGGCTTCTCGCCGCTCTCCACCGCGCGTACGGCGGCCAGCAGATCGGCTGCGGTCCCGCTCAGCTTCGTCCCGGCGTCGATCGGCGCCTCCTTGGCGGCCTTCCGCTCCGCGATCCGCTCCCGGAACTCCCGCTGAGCCGCCAACTCGGCCTCGGCCTCGGACAAGGCCCCGTCCTTGCCGTCGGCCTCGGACACGGCGGCGTCCCCGCCTTCGCCATCCTCGGCTCCGGCGTCCGCGCCGTCCTCGCCGGCAGCGTTCTCGGCGCCGTCCGCGCCTTCGACGCCCTCGGCCCCTTCGTCCGCGCCGACCTCGACGGCAGCGCTCTCGGCGCCCTCCGCGCCCTCGGCTCCGGCGTCCCCGGCGTCCTCGCCGACAGCGCCCTCCGCGCCTTCGGCACCCTCGGCTCCGGCGTCCGCGCCGTCGTCGGCCCCTTCGACCACGCCGGCCTCGGCGGCAGCGCCGCCCTCCGCGCCTTCGGCACCTCCGACCGCGCCGGCCTCAGCGGCAGCGGCCTCCGCGCCCTCGGCTCCGGCGACGTCCGCCGACACCGGCTCCGCCTCCGCCTCCGCGCTCGCGGCGGCAGCCGGATCCGTGTCGGGGCGGGCCCCTGACTCGTTCTCCGCGGCAGCGGACTCCGTACTCACAACGTGCTCCAGTCCTGATCGGGATAGCGGTGCACGGGCGCCGACACATCGTCGAGCGCCTGGCAGATCTCGTCAGGAAGACTAAGGGCCTCCACTGACAATGCCGCCGTGAGCTGCTGCGCGTTGCGCGCGCCGACGATCGGCGCGGTCACCCCCGGCCGGTCCCTGACCCACGCGAGCGCCACCTGTAGCGGCGTCACGGCCAGCCCGTCCGCCGCCGTCGCGACCGCGTCCACGATGTGTCCCGCCGCCTCGTCGAGATACGGCTCGACGAACGGCGCCATGTGGTCCGAGCCGCCCCGCGAGTCGGTCGGGGTGCCCGAGCGGTACTTCCCGGTCAGCACTCCGCGTCCCAGCGGCGATGAGGGCAGCAGGCCGATGCCGAGGTCAAGGGCCGCGGGCAGCACCTCGCGCTCCACGCCCCGCTGCAGCAGCGAGTACTCCATCTGCGTACTGGCGAGACGCGTGCGCGCACCGGGCGCGGCGAGCTGCCACGTACCGGCCTTGGCCAGCTGCCAGCCGCAGAAGTTCGAGACGCCCGCATAGCGGGCGCGGCCGCTGCTGACGGCTATGTCGAGGGCCTGCAACGTCTCGTCGAGCGGGGTCCCCGGGTCGTACGCGTGCACCTGCCACAGGTCGACGTACTCCGTGCCGAGCCGGGCGAGCGAGGCGTCCAGGGCGGAGAGCAGATGGCCGCGCGAGCAGTCGAAGCGCCGGTCCGGGTCGGGCACGCTGCCCGCCTTCGTGGAGATGACCAGGTCACGGCGCGGCACCAGGCCCTCGATGAGCCTGCCGAGCAGATACTCCGACTCCCCGTCCCCGTACACGTCGGCCGTGTCGACGAGCGTGCCGCCCGCTTCCCAGAAGGCCTTCAACAGGTCGGCGGCGTCGTGCTCGTCGGTGTCCCGGCCCCACAGGAGGGTGCCGAGCCCGATCCGGGACACACGCAGGCCGGTGCGGCCGAGATGCCTCTGCTCCATGGGCGCTGAGGTTACTGGCCGAAGGTCAGGAACGGGGCCCCTGTGGATATCTGCGGCCGGGGTCGCCGGGTTAGGGTGCCGGGCGAGGCACCTTACCCATGGGTAAATCACTGGATCCGGCAAGGCGTTAAGCGTTAAGGGGATGTGGTCAATGAAGCTCGGCATCAACCTCGGCTACTGGGGCGCGGGCATGGACGCGGACAACCTCGCCGTCGCGAAGGAGGCCGACAGACTGGGCTACGCGGTGTGCTGGGCCGCCGAGGCCTACGGTTCCGACGCCGCCACCGTCCTCGCGTACGTCGCCGCCCAGACGGAGCGGATCGACGTCGGCTCGGCCATCTTCCAGATCCCGGCCCGCCAGCCCACGATGACGGCGATGACGGCCGCGACCCTCGACTCGCTGTCCGGGGGCCGCTTCCGGCTCGGCCTCGGTGTCTCCGGGCCGCAGGTCTCCGAGGGCTGGTATGGCGTCAAGTTCGACAAGCCGCTGGCGCGCACGCGCGAGTACGTCGACATCATCCGCAAGGCGATGAGCCGGGAGCGGGTCACCCACGAGGGTGCGCACTGGACGCTGCCGCTTCCCGGCGGGCCGGGCAAGCCGCTGAAGCTCATCGTGCACCCGGAGCGCGAGCACATCCCGCTCTACATCGCCGCGATCGGCCCGAAGAACCTGGAGCAGACCGGCGAGATCGCCGACGGCGCCCTGCTGATCTTCCCGGCCGCCGAGCACCTGGAGGAGACCGCGCTCCAGCACATCCGCGCGGGCCGCGAGAAGGCCGGCAAGACCATGGACGGCTTCGACGTCTGTCCGACGGTGCCGCTCGCGCTCGGCGGGGACGACGAGGCGTCCGTGAGCGCGCTCGCCGACATGTTCCGGCCGTACACCGCCCTCTACGTGGGCGGCATGGGAAGCCGCAAGCAGAACTTCTACAACCAGCTCGCGCAGCGCATGGGCTACGAGAAGGAGGCCGCCGAGATCCAGGACAAGTACCTGGACGGCGACAAGGAGGGCGCTGCCGCTGCCGTCCCGCAGCAGCTCATCGACTCCACGACGCTGCTCGGCTCGGTGGACCGGATCGCCGACCGGATGCGGGCCTACTCCGAGGCGGGTGTCACCACCCTGACCGTCAACCCGGCCGGGCTCACGCTCGACGACCGGCTGGCCTCGCTGCGGGCCGGAACCGAGGCCATGGAGCGCGCCGGACTCGCGTAGCGCTCAGGGGACTCAGCGGAGGTTTTCTGCGGCCGTGGTGGGGGCTCGGGGGGTCTTCCCCGCCACGGCCGTCACGGAGCACAACGCGTCACGAGGGGGCCGGGTTACGGCTCGTTCCGGGCCCGGGGTCCTCCGTTCGGACGAGTTGACCCGCATAGCTGTTGCCCTGCCTCATGTCCCGCATTTGACTCGGACTTTGCAGTACTGCGGAGTCCGGCGCGGCGATATGGAGGTAGCAGATGCTGTCGGCCAAGAGTCTGTTCCAGGAGATCATCGACAACGACGAGTCGTTCCGGCTGTTCTGCTCCATCGCCGCGGGCGGCGAATCCCAGGGCGGCTGGGAGAACGGGCGGATCGCCGCGCTGGCCCCCGAGAGCGAGCGCGGCCTCGCCCCCAAGATCGCGCGGCACGGTGCGGACGAGGACAAGCACGGGCGGATCTTCAACGCCCTCATGAAGAAGCGCGGGCTCGAACCAGTGGACGTCCCCGACGAGGCCGACTACACGATGCTTCTGGAGAAGCACGGCATCGGGCTCTCGCACGAGCGACTGCGTGGCGACGAGCCGCTCTCCGTGCGGGACATCGTCACGTACCTGGCGCACAGCCGCGTCACCGAGCAGCGGGCATCCGAGCAGATGGTGATGCTGCGCAAGCACTTCGCCGACGATCCCGACCTCGGCCGCGCGGTCAAGATGATCTCCAACGACGAGGACAACCATCTCGCGTACTGCCACGAGGAGTTGCTGCGGTTCGCGTACGCGGGTCACGGCCGGACCATCCAGAGCATCCTGCGCGAGTGCGCGCTCGCGGAGATCGCGGTCTACCGGGACGTCAGCCTCGCCGTCATGGACCACATGGGGCGCATTCTGGGCTGGCCGAAGCCGAAGGCGGCGGCGCTGGCCGCGGGGATCCACGCGGTGTACGCGTACGAGCGTCTGGGCGGGTGGCGGCGGATGGTGTCCTTGCGGATGCCGGAGCGCCGCGATGCCCTGGGCGGGCCGCCCACCACGGTCGAGTTCGCCTGAGGCGCTTCAGAGCCACCCACGCCGCTTGAACAGGCGGAACAGCAGCAGTTCCAGGAGGGCCATCAGGATGATCACCGCCGGGTAGGCCCACACCCAGTGCAGTTCCGGCATGTGGTCGAAGTTCATGCCGTAGATGCCCGCGATCATGGTCGGGACCGCGGCCATCGCCGCCCACGCGGAGATCTTCCGCATGTCGTCGTTCTGGCGCACGCTCATCTGCGCCAGGTGCGCCGAAAGGATGTCCGACACGAGGCGGTCCAGGCCGTCCACGGACTCGTTGACCCGCGTCAGGTGGTCGTTGACGTCGCGGAAGAACGGGCGGGCCTCCTCGTGCACGAACGGGACGGCGGCCAGGCCCCACGGGCCGACCCCGGCGAGCCGCTCCACCGGCATCGCCAACGGGCCGGTCGCGCGCCGGAATTCGAGGATCTGCCGCTTGAAGGTGTAGATCCGCTCGGCGGTGTCACGGGTGCCGCCGCCCTGCGGGGAGAAGACCTCCGTCTCCAGCTCCTCCAGGTCGGTCTGGAGCTCGGCCGCGACCTCCAGGTAATGGTCCACCGTGGCGTCCGCGACCGAGTACAGGACCGCGGTCGGCCCCTGCTTCAGGAACTCCGGCTCGGCCTCCAGACGCTGCCGTACGGCCTTCAGGGGCGCGCCCTCGCCGTGCCGAACGGTCACCACGAACGAGTCGCCGAGGAACAGCATCAGCTCGCCCGTGGACACCTTGTCGCTCTTCGGCTCGTAGACGACCGGCTTGAGGACCACGAACAGCGAGTCGTCGTAGATCTCCAGCTTGGGCCGCTGGTGCGCCTTCATGGCGTCCTCCACGGCCAGCGGGTGGAGCCCGAACTCCTGGGATACCTGGTCGAACTCCTCGTCGCTCGCCTCGTGCAGCCCGATCCACACGAAGGCGTCCCCGGTCGCCCGCGCCTCGTCGAGCGCGTCGGAGAAGTCCGCCGGGCGCTCGATGCGGCGCCCTTCCCGGTAGATGGCGCAGTCGACGATCACGAAGCGAATTCTTCCCAGGACCGGGCACTGTCGCACGTCGTCGTATGCCTAGGGTGGGGCACATGCCCACGCTGATCCTTGTCCGGCACGGACGGTCCACCGCCAATACCGCGGGCGTGCTCGCCGGGCGGACGCCCGGCGTGGCGCTCGACGAGCGCGGGGCCGAGCAGGCCGCGCGGCTGCCCGAGCGGCTGTCGGGACTGCACCTCGCCGAGATCGTCTCCAGCCCGCTCCAGCGCTGCCGGGAGACCGTCGCGCCGCTGCTCGCCGCCCGGCCGGAGCTGACCCTGCGGACCGACGAGGGCATCAGCGAGTGCGACTACGGGGACTGGTCCGGCCGCAAGCTCGCCGAGCTGACCGACGAGCCGCTGATGCAGGTCGTGCAGCAGCACCCGACGGCCGCCGCGTTCCCCGGCGGGGAGTCGATGCGGCAGATGCAGCACCGGGCCGCCGAGGCGGTACGTGAGTGGAACGCGCGCGTGGAGCGCGAGCACGGCGAGGACGCCGCCTATGTGATGTGTTCGCACGGCGACATCATCAAGTCCCTTGTCGCGGACGCCATCGGGCTTCATCTGGACCTCTTTCAGCGCATCTCTGTAGAGCCGTGTTCCATCACAGCGATCCGCTACACACGGCTGCGCCCCTTTCTCGTACGCCTCGGAGACACCGGTGACTTCGCGTCCCTGGCGCCGCGTGAGACGCCGCAGGGCGGCGATGCGCCCGTCGGGGGCGGCGCGGGCGCACCGTGATCGTCCGCCGCAGTAGGGTGAAGCAGCCGTAAGCACAGTCGGCCCGGTCGGCCATGACCGGTTCAAGCCAGTCGATCCCGATCCCATGGAGACAGGACGTGTCCCGTCAGGTGTTCCTCTACGACCCTCCGGAGCGGTTTGTGGCCGGTACGGTCGGGCTCCCCGGGCGCCGCACCTTCTTCCTGCAGGCCACGGCAGGAGCCCGGGTCACCAGCGTGGCGCTGGAGAAGACCCAGGTGGCCGCGCTCGCCGAGCGCATGGACGAACTGCTCGACGAGGTCGTGCGGCGGACCGGGGGCAACGCCCCGGTGCCCGCCGTGGCCCCCAGCGAGATCTCCGACACGGCTCCGCTCGAGGCGCCCGTGGAGGAGGAGTTCCGCGTCGGCACCATGGCACTGGCGTGGGACGGCGACGAGCAGCGCATGATCGTCGAGGCGCAGGCCCTCGTCGAGCTGGACGCGGAGTCCGAGGAGGACTTGGCGGAGGCCGAGGAGAAGCTGCTCCAGGACGAGGAGAACGGCCCGCCGATGCTCCGCGTCCGCCTCACCGGGGACCAGGCACGCGCCTTCGCCAAGCGGGCCCTGGACGTCGTGAACGCGGGCCGCCCGCCGTGCCCGCTGTGCAGCCTGCCGCTCGACCCGGAGGGACACGTATGTCCGCGCCAGAACGGATACCGGCGCGACGCGTGAGCGGCGACCGGGACCTGCTCGCCCTCGGCGAGCTGCATGTGGAAGGACAGATCCGCGAGGCGTCGAACGCGGTGCTGGTGTGCACCGTCACCCACGAGGGCCGCGAGGCCCGGTGCGTCTACAAGCCGGTGCGCGGCGAGCGCCCCCTGTGGGACTTCCCCGACGGGAACCTGGCGCGGCGCGAGGTCGCCGCGTACGAGGTCTCCGAAGTGCTCGGCTGGGGCCTGGTGCCGCCGACGGTGCTGCGCGACGGGCCGTACGGCGAGGGCATGGTCCAGCTGTGGATCGACGGGCCCGACGACGAGGCCGTGGGGCCGGAGCTGCTGGCCCTCGTCGACCGTGAGGAGCCCGAGGAGGGCTGGAAGGCCATCGGGTTCGCGGAGGTCGGCGAGGGCCGTACGGCGCTGCTCGTGCACGCCGACGACGCCCGCCTGCGGCGGCTCTCCGTACTGGACGCCGTGATCAACAACGGCGACCGCAAGGGCGGGCACCTGCTCGTCGACGCCGAGGGACGGCTGTTCGGCATTGACCACGGTGTGACGTTCAACTCCGAGGACAAGCTGCGCACGCTGCTGTGGGGCTGGGCGGGGGAGCCGCTGACCGAGGAGGCCACCGGTGCCCTGGAGGCGCTGCGGGTGGCCCTCGGCGAGGGGGAGCCGCTCGCAGCGCGGCTCGGTGAGCTGATCACGCCGGCCGAGCTGGAGGCCGTACGGGAGCGGGTCGCGGGCCTGCTGAAGACCGGGCGGCACCGGGAGCCCGGCGGGGACTGGCCGGCGATTCCCTGGCCTCCCGTCTGAGCCCACCGGCGCTAACCGATCCCGCAAGATCACGCAAGAGGGCGAGTTCGGCCATTACGCCTGGTCCGGTTCGTATGCGGAAGCAGCGTCCGGTTACGCTCGATGCATGCATGCCTGGCCCGCTTCTGAGGTCCCCGCCCTGCCCGGCAAGGGCCGCGACCTCCGGATCCACGACACCGCGACCGGTGGGCTCGTCACCCTTGCCCCCGGTCCCGTCGCCCGTATCTACGTCTGCGGCATCACGCCGTACGACGCGACCCACATGGGTCACGCGGCGACCTACAACGCGTTCGACCTCGTGCAGCGCGTGTGGCTCGACACCAAGCGGCAGGTTCACTACGTCCAGAACGTGACGGACGTCGACGATCCTCTCCTTGAGCGGGCCGTGCGCGACGGCATCGAGTGGGAGGGCCTCGCCGAGCGTGAGACCGCCCTGTTCCGCGAGGACATGACCGCCCTGCGGATGCTGCCGCCGCAGCACTACATAGGCGCCGTCGAGGCGATACCCGGCATCGTGCCGCTCGTCGAACGACTGCGTGACGCCGGGGCCACCTACGAGCTCGAGGGCGACACCTACTTCTCCGTCGAGGCCGACCCGCACTTCGGGTCCGTCTCGAACCTCGACGCCGAGGCGATGCGGCTGCTCTCCGCCGAGCGCGGCGGCGACCCCGAGCGTCCCGGCAAGAAGAACCCGCTCGACCCGATGCTGTGGATGGCCGCCCGTGACGGCGAGCCCAGCTGGGACGGCGGCTCGCTCGGCCAGGGGCGCCCCGGCTGGCACATCGAGTGCGTCGCCATCGCCCTCGACCACCTCGGCATGGGCTTCGACGTCCAGGGCGGCGGCTCCGACCTCGCCTTCCCGCACCACGAGATGGGCGCCTCGCACGCGCAGGCGCTGACCGGCGAGTTCCCGATGGCCAAGGCGTACGTGCACGCCGGCATGGTCGGGCTCGACGGCGAGAAGATGTCGAAGTCCAAGGGCAACCTGGTGTTCGTCTCCGCGCTGCGGCGCGAGGGCGTCGACCCCGCCGCCATCCGGCTCGCGCTCCTCGCCCACCACTACCGCTCCGACTGGGAGTGGACGGAGCAGGTGCTCACCGACGCCGTCGCCCGCCTGGACCGCTGGCGCGCGGCCGTCTCCCGCCCCGACGGCCCGTCCGCCGAGGCGCTCGTCGAGGAGATCCGCGCGGCCCTCGCCAATGACCTGGACGCGCCCGCAGCGCTGACCGCCGTCGACCGCTGGGCCGAGACCCAGTCGACCGAGGGCGGCACGGACGAGGGCGCCCCCGGCGTCGTCTCGCGTGCCGTGGACGCCCTGCTGGGCGTGGCGCTCTAGCCGCCCGGACAACGATCACAAGAGGGCGCCTCCCCGTGCACGGGGAGGCGCCCCTTTCTGTCGCCCGTGTGATCAGACGCGCTGCACCCGTACGCTCCGCAGGATGTTCGGCGACCCCGTGTCCCACACGCCGACGACCTGGTGGCCGAACGCGAAGGCCTCCTGGATCTCGTCATGGGCCTGCGGCGTCGGGTTGTTGAGGACGCGGAACACGTTGTTGATGCGCAGGAAGATCTGCCTCGGCTGACCCGGCAGCGGCTGCACGATGTCGATGTAGCCGTTCGCGATGCCGGAGGCCAGTGCCTGCTGCTCCACCTGCTGGAGCGACTGCTGGATCGCGGCCATCTGGACCTGCCGCAGCTGCTGTTGGGCCTGCTGCTCCATCTGCTGTGCCTGCTGGTCCTGCTGCTGCCCGTACTGCTGCTGCTGTTGGCCGTAGCCCTGCTGCTGGCCACCGAGCTGTTGCAGCAGTTGCTGGTACGGCTGCTGCTGGCCGAGGTTCTGGAGCTGCTGCTGGAGCTGCTCCTGGCCGAACTGCTGCTGACCGAAGGGCTGCTGCTGGCCCATCCCCTGCTGCTGGTGCGGGGAGGTGCTCGGGAACTGCTGCTGCCCCTGCTGACCCTGACCCATCTGCGGGGTGATGCTCATGCGGGTGCCACCTTCCACGAATGGTTGGTTGCGATCAATGGTTGGTTGCCTTGCCTCAGCCCGTGACGACCAGGCCGACGACCTCGTCGTCCGAGAACCACACACGTACGTCGGGCCGTCCCCCCGCGAAGGCGGTGTGCACCGCCTGGCGGGTCTCGGGGGACGGGTTGTTCAGATTGCGCCAGGAGCCCGCCACGAACAGGCGCAGCCGGGGCGGGAGTTCGGGCGGATACGGGATCAGCTCGTCCCAGTACCGCTCGGCCTGGCCCGAGCCGACCGTCGAGGGCAGCAGGTTGGTGACCGCCGCCTTGATGTCGGGCCGGTTGCCGATCCGCTGCGAGGCGGGCCGGCCGGGGGCGTCCTGCTGCGGTGAGCCGGTCGCCCGGAGCACGTCGCGCGCCCGCTGCGACGTCATCGGGCGCTGACCGCCTGCCTTGAGCATTCCCTGGAGGGCGGTCAGCGCGCCGACGACCACCGGGGAGGCGGACGAGGTGCCGGAGAAGGTGTCGGTGTACCAGGCGATCTCTTCGGTGCCGCCCTGGAGATCGCCGGGCCGGTCCCAGGAGCCGCCGGTGGTGGTGACCTCGCGGCCCCAGCCCTGGGCGTCCACGCGGGCCCCGTAGTTGGAGAACGAGAGCCGCGAGCGGTCCGGGCCGTGGTCGCGGCCGTGGGTACCCGGAGGCGGGGCGCCCGCGCCGACGAGGACCGCGTCCGAGGAGCGGTTCGACGGGTTGAACGGGTTGTGCCACCACGCCGGGAACTCGTCGGGCCTGCGCTCGTACACCGCGTCGTCGAGGGACTCCGCGCCGTTGCCCGCCGCGCCCACGACCACGATGCCCTTCGCCGTCGCGTACTTGACGGCCGCGAAGTCGTCGGGCCACCACTCCAGGGCGATGTAGCCGCGCTGGTCGTCGCGCGGCTCGAAGTCGAACCGCGGCCCCGGGCGGTGCAGTTCGATCAGGATGACGTCGCCGGGGCCGAGCCGCTCGGCCGCCGCGTGGATCGCCGCCGCCGTGCCCACACCCTGGAAGGATGCCGCCGCGGTCACCGCCTCCGGCGCGATGCCGGTGATGCCGCGCTCGTTGCGGTCGCCGCCGATCACGCCGAGGACCGCCGTACCGTGATTGCGCCAGGCCACGTCCGAGATCGGCGTGCCGACCACGATGCCCGCGAGCTTCGCCGACAGGTCCTCGTGCCCCAGCTGCCAGGCGCCCTCCACGTCGATGACGGTGACGCCCTCGCCGCTGCCGCCGAGCCGCCGCCACGCCCACTGCGCGTCGATGCCGGCGGGCGCGGGGGCCAAGTAGCCCTGGCGGCCCGTGTAGTCGGGCGTCGCGGCCGTCTTCTCCTTCAGCCGCCGCGCCTCCTCGAAGTTCTCCGGGGTCGGGGAGGGCGACGAGGCGCGCGTCGCGGGCACCGCGCCCGGCTTCACGTACGCCGTGTCGATCTCCGGGAGCGCCGCCATCCGCGACCGCAGCTCCTGCGCGCGCTCGGCCCCGCCGCGCACCCGGTAGAACAGCGCCAGATCGGGCACCTCGGCCCCGGGCGCCGCGTCGGCGCCCTGTACCCGCTCCTCGCCGCCGAACAGCGGTTCAAGAGCGAGTTGTTCGTCCCCGAGGAACATGTTCAGCGCCGATACGTCGGCGCCGGCGGCGGAGCGCACGCCGTCGGCCTGGACGCGCAGGCGGGCCTCCGGGCGCGCCACGACGATGAGTTCCTCTTCCGCCCCGCGATAGGTGAAACCGGATCCGTCCGGTCCCGGCCCGGCCGCTCCCGGCCCCTGTGCCGGGCTTGCGTGCTGGTCGGTCATCGGTCCACAGCTCCCCTCGCCACATCCGGTCGTACGGGTCTGCTTGTGCCGTGTGCTTCTTTGAGGCTCGTCGGGGCTCACCCTGCTACGCCGACGCCCGCCCGTCCACCCCTCTCCGGCCAACTGCGTTTGAAAACAAGTTGAATGGGGAACCCCCTGCAACTGCCTTCAATTCGGCCGGAAACCGATGTCACGGATGAACCCGGCCAAAGACTGCGGGGCAAGGAGTGCGTGCCGGGACGCGAGTGGGCCGGGACACGAGTGGGCCGGGACCGTATCGGTCCCGGCCCACTCGCTCGTCCGTCTCGGCTACTCGTCGCCGTCGTCGCTCTCAGGGCGCGGCGGCTTCGGCGGCCTGGTCCGGCCGCTCGGGTTGTCCCGCAGGTGCGAGGAGCCGTCCCCGCCGTCCGTCGCGTGACCGCCGGGCCCGGCGCCCGGATCGCGGCGCTGCAAATAGCGCTCGAACTCGCGGGCGATGGCCTCGCCGGAGGCCTCGGGCAGCTCCGCGGTGTCGCGGGCCTCCTCCAGGGACTGCACGTACTCGGCGACCTCGCTGTCCTCGGCCGCCAGCTGGTCCACGCCCAGCTGCCAGGCCCGCGCGTCCTCGGCCAGCTCGCCCAGCGGGATCTGCAGGCCGATCAGGTCCTCGAGACGGTTGAGGAGGGCCAGCGTCGCCTTCGGGTTCGGCGGCTGCGACACGTAGTGCGGGACGGCCGCCCACAGGGAGACCGCGGGGACGCCGGCGTGCGTGCAGGCCTCCTGGAGGATGCCGACGATGCCCGTCGGCCCCTCGTACTTGGTCTCCTCCAGGTTCATCCGCGTGGCCAGATCCGGGTCGGAGGTGACACCGCTGACCGGCACGGGCCGGGTGTGCGGGGTGTCGCCGAGCAGCGCGCCGAGCACGACGACGAGTTCGACGCCCAGCTCGTGCGCGAAGCCGAGCAGTTCGTTGCAGAACGAGCGCCAGCGCATGGACGGTTCGATGCCCCGGACCAGGACCAGGTCACGGGGCTTGTCCCCGCCGACCCGGATCACCGAGAGCCGCGTCGTCGGCCATGTGATCTTTCGCACTCCGCCGTCGACGAACACGGTCGGGCGGTTGACCTGGAAGTCGTAGTAGTCCTCGGCGTCGAGCGCCGCGAACACCTCGCCCTTCCACTCCTTGTCGAGATGCGCGACCGCGGTGGAGGCGGCGTCGCCGGCATCGTTCCAGCCCTCGAACGCGGCCACCATGACCGGGTCGACCAGCTCGGGAACCCCCTCGAGCTCGATCACCCAGCGCCTCCTTCCGACGTTCCCCCAGTGCCCCGATGGCCTGGAGAGACCCCTTCGCGTACCTGCCCACCTTACGGCGTGGGCGGGGGCCCTCCGCATCCCCTTGTGGGCGCGGACTGCCCCCAACACTGCCCCGCGGCGGAGTGGTCCACTCCACCGCGGGGCAGTCGTCAGGTTCGCGCGAGCCGCGCGGCGTCGGATTCGGTGGCCGGTGCCTCCCGGATCGGCCTGACCAGCAGCCATGCCCCGCACACCAGGGTCAGCGCCTGGGCCCCGGCGAGGAGGCCGAACCCGGCGCCGAAGCCGTGGCCGCCGCTCGCCGCGATGGCCACGCCCATGAGGGTGGGCATGAACGCCGACACGAGGTTGCCGACTCCGTTCACGACGCCGTAGGCGCTGCCGACGAAGCGGGCGGGCGCGCAGTGCTGCACGAGGGTGGGGATCGCGGGCCCCTGAAGGCCCCAGAAGCCGCCGGCCAGGATCAGGCCGGTGGCCGCCGCCGCGTCGCTGTCCGCGCCCGCGACGAGCAGCACGCACACGGCGGTGCCGGTCGAGCCCACGACGAAGGGCAGCGCGAGCAGCCGCCTGGGCAGCCGGTCGAGCACGAGCCCGCCGAGGAACCCGGACACCAGCGACATCAGGAACGGCAGCGCGGAGACGATCCCCATCGCGGAGAGCGAGAAGTGCCGCTCGTGCAGCAGATACGAGGGCAGCCAGGCGCTCGACCCCCACAGATACGCGAGCGTGGCGATCTCGATGACCAGGATGGGCGCAAGCCGTGGCATCCGGAGCGCGCCCTTGAGCGTGGCCCCGAAACCGGGGCGTTCGGCGCCGCGCACCCCGCGCCCGCGGATGAACAGCAGGATCAGGGGCAGCCCGATCACCGCGTTCAGGGCCGCGAGGACGAGGAACGAGGTGTGCCAGTCGAAGCGGTAGACGAGGTACGTGATCAGAGGCAGGCCGGCGGCCGTGCCCAGCGAGACGCCCATCGAGCTGACCGCGTTGGGGCGGCCGGCCTCGTGCGGCTCGAAGTGCTCGCGCACGTACATCGTCTTCAGCGAGAACAGCGGGCCCTCCGCCGCGCCGAGCAGGGCGCGCAGCACGGTCAGCGTGAGCGCGCCGAGCGCGTACGGGGAGAGCAGCGTCATCAGCGACCACAGGGCGATGCTGACGACGAGCCCGCGGCGCACCCCGAGCGACGTCTCGTAGAACGGGGTGAGGACGAACGCCGCGATGCCGTATCCGACGAGGAACACGGTCGACAGGGCGCCCTGGGCCGTCGGGTCACCGGTGATGCCGAAGTGGTCGGTGAACGCCTTGTCCGTGATGAGGACGGAGACGTTCACCCGGTCCACGTAGCTGATCAGCACGATGACCAGCAGGCTGAGGACGCCCGCCCAGCGTGCTCTCGCGCTCACGCGGTCGTCTGCTTCTCGGCCTCGCCGCGGTACATGCGGCGGAGCCGGACCACGCCGAGGTCGTGTTGGTAGAGGTTTTCGTGTTGGTCGGCGTCGGACGGCATGGCCTCCAGCATGGTGCGGTCCTGTTCCAGGACCTCCCAGTGGCGCTCCTCGATGAGTGTCTTGTAGAGGAAGCGCCACGTGTCGCGCTGCCAGTCCTGGACCTTGCGGTAGCGCCAGAAGAAGACGGCGCAGCGCTCCTCGTCGACCGGGCGGACCATGCCGACGATGCCGAACGGGCCGCCGGGGCCCGCGGACGGCGGGTAGGGGATCGACAGGTCGACCCAGTCCACGCCGGTGCGGCACAGCTCGACCCAGTCGAAGTTGACGCCCCGCTGGTCGGTCTTCTCGAAGAAGTAGCCGCGGTCGGTCTCGCGGATGCGGAACTTGGCGGTGGTGTCACCGTCGAACATCGTGTGCGAGTCGTGGTGCAGGAACTGGCCGTGCATGGGGTCGAGCAGGTTCTCGACGCCGTAGCGCCACGGCACGTCCCACTCGGCGTAGCAGAGGAACGCGTCGATGTCGGGGTCCGTGAGTGGCTCGGGAAGCGTCAACTCGGCCGGTTCCGGGTGCTGTTCGTCGCCGAAGTACGCGAGGACGGCGCCTGCCACCTCGCGCACCGGCAGCGACGTGACGAGCTTCTTGCCCTCCAGGTTGCAGCCGGGCAGACCGGGCACGGAGGAGACGGTGCCGTCGGTCTCGACCTCGACGCCGTGGTACCAGCAGGCCACCCGGTCGCCCAGGTGTTTCCCGAGGGAGAGCGGGGCGCTGCGGTGCGGACATCGGTCGGCGAGCATGCTCAGGGTGCCGTCCGAGCGGCGGAACAGCAGCCACTGCTCACCGAGGACGGTCACCTTGCGCATGGCGCCGGGGGCGACGAAGGAGGACGGGACGACCGGGTGCCACTGGTTGCGCAGGCCGGTCGCGTAGATCTTGTCGGCGGTCAGAGCCATGGTGCGTCACGCTCCCAGTCGGTGCATCTCGGCGCGGAAGGATTCCTCGGTCCACGGGGACCCGTCGGGGGCGTGGACCTGACGGGCGTTCAACCCGCTCACGACGTCGGCGAGTTCGTGGCCGACCTTGGTGAAGACCTCTTCGAGCGTCGCCGCGAGCTTGTACTCGTACGGGCTCGGCTCGTGGGTGCGGGACTGGTGGACCTCCAGGTACGGCCAGTCGGTGGTCTCGGTGGTGCTGCTGCTCATGGGTGTCTCCTACGGATTCCAGGAGGGGGTTACAGGTCCAGGACGAGGCGGGAGCCGGCGGCGCAGCGCGAGACGCAGATCATCATCGAGGCGTTCGCGGCGTGCTCGGTCTCCGAGAGGAGGAAATCGCGGTGGTCGGGGGCGCCCTCGATGACGCGGGTCTCGCAGGAGCCGCAGATGCCGTCGCGGCACGAGCTGGCGACGTCGATGCCCGCGGTCTCGGCGGCCTCCAGGATCGACGTGTCGGCGCCGACCGTGAGGGTCTGCCCGGAGGTGCGGCACTCGACCTCGAACTCGCCGTCGTCCGCCGCTCGTTCGACGACGGGTGCGGCGAACCGCTCCAGGCGCAGCCGGTCGCCGGGGCAGCGCTCCTCCACGGCGGCGAGCAGCGGCTCGGGACCGCAGGAGTAGACGAGCGCCCCTTCGGGCAGCGCGGCCAGTGTCGCGTCGAGGTCGATGTGCCCGTGCTCGTCCTGCGGTACGAGGGTCAGGTCGCCGCCGAGCGCGTGCAGCTCGTCGGTGAACGCCATCGAGGCGCGCCCCCGGCCGCCGTACACCATGCGCCAGTCGGCGCCGCGCCGCGCGGCCTCCCGGGCCATCGCGAGGATCGGCGTGACACCGATGCCGCCCGCGATGAACACGTACGCCGGGGCGTCCTCCAGGGCGAAGTGGTTGCGCGGCTCCGACACGGTGACCTGCTGGCCGGGCCGCAGCTTGGTGTGCACGTGCCGCGAACCGCCGCGCGAGGACGGCTCGTTGAGCACGCCGATGCGGTACGTGCCGCAGTCGGCGGGGTCCCCGCACAGGCTGTACTGGCGGACCTGGCCGCCGACGTGCACGTCGAGGTGTGCGCCGGGCTCCCAGGCGGGCAGCGGCTTGCTCTCGGGGTGGGTCAGCTCGACGGACAGGACGCCGTCGGCCTCCCAGGTCATCCGCCGGACCAACAGATCGAGGCGACGCTCTTCGGTCATGGTGCTGGCCTCCTTACGCGCCGGGGATCTTCACGGGCGGGGTGAACGGGTTCTTCATCGGGCCGAGCGCGGCCAGGTCGACCTCGACGAGGGTCGGGCCCTCGGCGCCGACGGCCTGCTCCAGGACCGGGCGCGCGTGCTCGGCGTCCGCGATCCGCAGGTACGGCAACCCGCAGGCGCGGGCGAGGAGTTCGAAGTCCGGCGTGGCGAGGTCGACGCCGGAGCGGCGCTCGCTGTACCGGTCCTGCATGTTGCGGAGCACGCCGTAGCCGCCGTCGTTGAAGACGAGGACGGTCAGCCGCGGCCGCTCCTGGGCGACGGTGAGCAGTTCACCGAGGTGCACGGCGAGGCCGCCGTCGCCCGCGATGACGACGGTGGGCCGCTCGGGGTCCGCGAGGGCGGCGCCGATGCCCATGCCGAGGCCCTGCCCGATGCCGCCGCCGCGCGGGAAGACGTTGGAGCGCGGGTCGTACATCTCCAGGAGCCGGTTGCCCCAGCTGCTGGACGGGATGGTGACGTCACGGGCGACGACGGCGTCGCGCGGCAGCACGGCGCGCAACGCGTCGCAGATCGCGGCCTGCGGGCCGATGTTGTCGTGCAGCGTGGCCCGGACCTCGGCGCGTACGTCCTTGATCCGCTGCGTCCACGACGGCTCGGCGGCGCGGGCGTGGGGGAGCAGGGCGGCCAGCGCGTCGGCGGCGTCGGCGCGCAGGGTGTGCGCGGCCGGGTAGACGCGGCCGAGCGCGGCCGCGTCGACGTCGATCTGGATGTGCCGGTCGGCGTCCGGGAGCTGCAGGCCGTAGTCGGCGGTCTCGTTGGACCGGAAGTGGGTGCCGATGGTGAGGAGCACGTCCGCGTCGGCGAGCAGGGCGCGCCCGGCCGGGGTGGTCGCGAAGTTGCCGATGACCTGCGGGTGGTCCTCGGGGACGGCGCCGCGCCCGGAGTTGGAGGTGAGCAGCCCGGCGCCGGTCGCCTCGACGAGCGCGGTCAGCTCGGCCCCCGCGCGGGCCGCGCCGCCGCCCGCCCAGATCAGGGGGCGCTCGGCGGTGGCCAACAGCGCGGCGGCGGAGGTCAGTTCGGCCGCCGGGACCGAGGTGACGGTCGGCTCCACGGCGACCGGAGCGTCGGTCTGCTCCGCGTACTGGAGGTCGATCGGCCACTCCACGCTCGCCGGTCCTCCGGGCGCGGCGAGCGCGGCACGCGCGGCGGCGCGCAGCACGTCGCCCGCCTCCTCGGTGGAGCGCACGGTGGCGGCGTACGCGGAGACGGCGTCGAGCATGCCGAGCTGGTTCTTCGTCTCGTGGATGAACCCGCGCCCGCTGCCCAGGAACTCGGCCTCGACCTGTCCGGTGACGTGCAGCACCGACGTGCCGGAGGCGAGCGCCTCGATCAGCGAACCGGCCGCGTTGCCCGCGCCCGTGCCGGTCGAGGTGAGCGCGCAGCCGATGGTGCCGCGGGCCCGCCCGTAGGCGTCGGCGGCGTTCACGGCGCTCGCCTCGTGCCGTACGGGTACGAAGCGCAGCTCGCGGTCGACGGCCTCGACCAGCGGCAGATTGTGCACGGACACGATGCCGAAGACCGTGTCGACGCCGAGCTCCTTGAGGACGGCGACGAGGAGGTCACCGCCATTGGCGTACGTCGTATATGACGTATCAGACATGTGAACTCCTCAGAGAATGCCGCGGCCGACGCCGCCGCACACGTCGACGCTGGTTCCGGTGATGTAGGAGGCGCGCGGCGAGAGCAGCGCGACGATCGCGTAGGCGACCTCCTCGGCGCGGCCGAGCCGGCCGAGCGAGACGCCGCGGTCGGCGGCCAGTTCCGCCTGCCAGTCCTCGTACGACATCCCGGAGTCCGCTGCGGCGTGCCGGCGCGTCCACTGGCCGGTGTCGACGAGGCCGAGGCACACCGAGTTGACCCGGATGCCCTCGGGGGCCAGCTCCTGGGACAGGGACTTCGAGAGGTTGAGGATGCCGGCGCGGGCGGCGCTCGTCGTGATCAGCCGCGGCTCGGGCTGCTTGGCGAGGACCGCGTTGACGTTGACGACTGAGGCCGCGTCGGACGCCTTCAGGTACCGCCGTGCCGCTTGGAGCGGGTTGAGCACGCCCGCGAACTTCAGCTCCAGCTCGTCGCGCCAGTCGTCCTCGGTCGTGTCGTCGAGGCGCTTCATGCGGGACTGGCCCGCGTTGTTGACCAGCCCGTCGAGGCGCCCGCCGAACGCCTGCGCGGACGACGCCACGAACTCGCGTACGGCATCGGGGTCCCGTACGTCGCAGGTGGCGGTGTAGAGGCGGTCGTGCGTGCCGATCCTCTTCAGGCGGTCGGCGTCGCGCCCGCAGGTGGCGACGTTCGCGCCTTCGTCGAGGAGGGCGCGGACCGTGGCCAGGCCGACGCCCGAGCTGCCTCCGGTGACCACATAGGTCCGGTCGGCGAGGCCCAGATCCATAACTCGGTTCTCCAGTGGGGAAGTTGGGTCAGTTCATGGTGAAGCCGCCGTTGACGGCGATCACCTGTCCGGTCAGATAGCGGGACTCCTCCGAGAGGAGGAAGGAGGCGAGGCCGGTGAGGTCGTCGGGCTGCTGCGGCCGGGAGATCGCCCGGTTCGCGGCGTACAGCCCGTGCCGCTCCTCCGGGATGCCCTCGGTCGCCTCGCACTCGGTGAGGCCCGGCGCCAGCGCGTTGACGGTGATGCCGCGCTCGCCCAGCTCCCGTGCCATGGCCCGGGTGAGGGCGATGACGGCGCCCTTCGACGTGATGTAGTGCGCGAGCCTCGGCGAGCCGTAAAGGGCAGCGTCCGACGCGATGTTGACGATGCGTCCGGTCGGCCCGAACAGCGGGTGCAGGGTCTTGGCGACCAGCCAGGGGCCGCGCGCGTTGATCGTCATCAGGCGGTCCCAGGTCTCGATGTCGATGTCCTGGAACTCCTTGCCGCCGACGCCGTTGGCGAGGGCCGCGTTGTTGACGAGCCCGTAGAGGCCGCCACCCAACTCCCGTACGAAGTCTGCGAGTTCATCGACGGATGCCGGGTCCGCCACGTCGCAGCGCGTGAAGTGCGCGTCGTGGCCCTCCGCCCGCAGTTCCTCCGCCGCCCGGGCGCCGCGTTCGGCGTCCAGCTCGGCGAGGACGACCCGGAAGCCGTCCTCGCCGGCCCGGCGGGCCATGGCCAGTCCCAGGCCGCGGCCCGCCCCGGTCACGACGACCGTGCGCGCGTCACGCACGTCAGTCACGGGTGACGCCGTGCATCGGCGAGTACTCGGGGTACGAGGGCACCTGCGGCTTCTGCGTGCCGATGACGACGCAGAACAGGGCGTCGGTGTCGCCCTCGTTCTTCAGCGAGCGGGTCACACCGGCGGGCACCACGATCATGTCGCGGTA
The DNA here is from genome assembly GCF_042730865.1 of Streptomyces sp. NPDC059897. Classification (NCBI taxonomy): domain Bacteria; kingdom Bacillati; phylum Actinomycetota; class Actinomycetes; order Kitasatosporales; family Streptomycetaceae; genus Streptomyces; species Streptomyces sp. NPDC059897. The sequence goes on from NZ_JBHWKQ010000010.1 coordinate 101,048, forward strand.
GCCGAGCGTGCGGTACTCGACCTCGTCCGGGCCGCGGTGCACGCCCACGCGCACCTCGCCCTCCAGGACGAAGAAGGCCTCCTCCACGTCGTGGTGGGTGTGGGCCGGGCCCTCGGCGCCGGGCGGAAGCAGCATGTTCGAGAAGGTGAAGCCGCCGGACGGGAGGATGCGGCTGTCGCCCTCGTGGTTGCCAGTGGCGCCGGAGCCGACGTAGCGGATCTGGCCGCGGCGGTACTGCTTGCCGGCCTTCTCCTGGAAGGAGAGCGTGTCGAAGTCCGCGACGCGGGACTCCTTCGAGGCGATCAGCGAGTCGGTGTACGCGCCGAGGTCGCCGCCGTTGTCGTACTCGGTGGTCGTGAGAGGCATGGTGTTCGTCCTTAGCTAGGCGGTGACGATGTGCAGGTGGGACAGGACCCAGGCGTTGAACCGCTCGGGCTGTTCCTGGTTGGCCAGGTGACCGGCGTCCTTGACGATCACGTAGGCCGTCTTGTGCAGGCCGCCGGCGATGACCTGGGAGGCCTCGACGCCGGTGACCTTGTCGCGGTCGCCGCAGATCACGAGGGTGGGCGCGGTGACGGCGGACAGTTCGGGGCGCAGGTCGGCGCCCGCCATGGCCTCGGCGGCGTACCCGTAGCCGGGCAGCCGCACGGAGGCGGCCATGGTGTCGACGACCCGCTGGACCAGTGCTTCGGGTGCGAGGTCGGAGACGAGGCGCGGTCCGCGCTTCTCGGCGAAGGCGCGGGGTCCCGCCTCGGCCAGGTCGGCGGCGCGGGCCCGCATGCCGTCGGCCTTCGCCGGGTCCGTGCCCGAGCCGACGCTGGAGTCGGCGACGATCAGCGAGTCCACGAGGTCCGGGTGCCGGGTCGCGAGCCGCAGCGCGATGACGCCGCCCCACGAGACACCGAGGACATGCGCCGACGAGCCGTACGAGCGGATCACGCCGGCCGCGGCGTCCGCGAAGCCGTCGAGGTCCAACGGCCCTTCCGGGTCGGCCGACTTGGCGTAGCCGGGCGCGTCCCAGGCGACGACGCGGGCGTGCGGCGCGAGCGCTTCGAGCTGCGGCGCGAAGGCGGCCGAGGAGGACCCGATGCCGTGCAGGCACAGCAGCAGGGGGCCTTCGGTGCCCGCCTCTTCCACGTGGACGGCCGTCACAGGATCTGCCCCGACCGGCCGGCGAGCGCGGCCACCGAGCGCAGCACCGCGTACGGCACGACCTGGCTGGTCGCCGGGTTGCCCGGGTCGGGCCGGTGCGCGACCTCGAAGCGGTACGCGCCGTGCTCCCCGGACGCCTCGATGACGTGGCGGGTGCGCTCGGCGCCCGGATCGGCGACGACCTCGACCCGCACAGCGTCCAGGTCGCCGACGGCGAGGGCGACCGAGGCGGCCACGTTCGTCGACTTGGGGAACTTCACCGGCACGTCGCGCGCCGTGCCGGTCATGACGGTGACCGGGCCGGTCGCCGCGCGCATCCGGCCCAGCAACTCCTCGTCCATCCAGGGCTGTTCGAGGGTGGAGGGCAGCTTCGTGGTGGTGAGCCGGACGTCCTTGATCGGCCCCAGGACCCGCACGGCCTGGAGCAGATCGAGGCCGCCGACCGCGCCGCCCGTGAAGAACACCCGGCCGGGCCCGGCGGCGAGCAGCTTCTTGGCCAGCTCGTCGTCGGTGAGGGCCCCGGTGGATGCCACGAGCAGATCCGTGCCGGAGGTGAGGACGTGCTCGCCCCACTCCCGTACGACGCCCTGACCGGCCGCTTCGACGATCAGGTCGCAGCGCTCGATGGCCTCCTCGAAGGTGACCTGCGGCGCGGGCGCCGCCTCGCCGAGCGGCCGGTTGTCGACGATGCACGTCAGCTCGGCGCCCTGGATCTCCTGCCCGGCGAGCGCGGTGCCGACGACGCGGCCGATGGCGCCCCAGCCGACGAGTCCGACCTTCAGCGTGCTCATTTCCGTACTCCTTCGGCGACGATCGGGGACTCCGGCGAACCGGCCATGTGACAGCGGATCTCCTTCGACGGCGGGCCCGCCGTGCCCCACAGGTCGGAGAGCTCCGGGACCCGCCGCCACACCTTGGCGATCCACCGGTCCTCGACGATCTGGGCGACCTCGGACGTGTACTCGCAGACGAGCCCGGTCGGGTCGGTGAAGTAGGAGAAGGTGTTGTTGCCCGGCCCGTGCCGCCCCGGACCCCACTGCGGGACGATCCCGTGGTGGCGCAGGCGCCCGAGCCCCCGCATGAAGTGGTCGACCGAACTCATCTCGTACGCCACGTGGTTGAGGGACACCCACTCGGCCTGGTTGAACGCGATGCAGTGGTGGTCGGCGTTGCAGCGCAGGAACGCCATCTGGTGCTCGGACCAGTCGGAGACGCGCAGGCCGAGGACGTCGCAGTAGAAGGCGACGGCGGCGTCGATGTCGGGGGTGTTGAGGACGGCGTGCGTGACACCGACCGGCACGGCCCCGTCCCGCCCGCGCGGGGCGACCGCCCACGTCTCGGCGGACAGCTCGACGAGCCGGCCCTCGTGGTCGTGGAAGCGCAGGCCGTAGCCGCCGCCGACCTGGTCGAGCGGACCCGGCCCCGCGACGGGCACGATGCCGCGTGCTTCGAGCCTGCGCGCCGCCTCGTCGATCTCGGCGGGCGTGGTGACGGCGAACACGAGGCGGCCGAGGCCGGTGCGGTCGGAGCGGGTGAGCTGGAGGGCGTGGTGCTGCTCGCCGGTGCCGCGCAGCCAGCTCGCGCTGTGCTCGGACTCGACGACCTCCAGGCCCCACGCCTCCTCGTAGAAGTCGGTGGCCTCGGCGAACGAGGGGGTGAGCAGCTCGACGGAGCGCAGCGCGCGCAGCCGGGCGATCGGGGGCTGAGTGGGGTGGGGCATGAGAACTCCGTTGCGGGGGTGGTCAGTTGGCCCAGGGGAGCGGGGCTTCGGACGTGCCCCAGTACAGGGACTTCTGGCGTTGGTAGGCGCGGATGGCGTCACGTCCCTTCTCGGTGCCGAGGCCGCTGTCCTTCATCCCGCTGAACGGGGTGGACGCGCTGAACTGCTTGTACGTGTTGATCCAGACGGTCCCGGCGTCGATCCGGCGGGCGAGCCGCCACGCGGCACGGGCGTCGCGGGTCCAGATCCCGCAGGCAAGCCCGTACACGGAGTCGTTGGCCTGCTCGACCAGGTCGTCCTCGTCGTCGTAGGGCAGGACCACCAGGACCGGGCCGAAGATCTCCTCCTGGCAGGTCCGGGAGTCGTTCGCGAGCCCGGCGAGGACGGTCGGCAGGTAGTACGCGCCGTTCTCGTACGCGGGGCCTTCGGGGGCGGCGCCGCCGCACAGCACCTCGGCGCCCTCGGAGCGGGCGAGGTCGACGTAGGCGGCGACCGAGTCCCGGTGCTTGGTGTGCACGAGCGGGCCGACCTGGGTGTCGGGGTCGGTACCGGGCCCGACCCGCAACTTGCCGACCCGCGAGACGAGTTCACCGACGAACAACTCGTACAGCGACGCGTGCACGAACAGCCGCGAACCGGCGATGCAGGACTGTCCGCTGGAGGAGAAGATCCCGAACATCACGCCCGCGAGGGCCTGTTCGACGTCCGCGTCGGCCCGCACGATCGTCGGCGACTTGCCGCCCAGCTCCAAGGAGGCCGGGATCAGCTTGCGCGCGGCGATCTCCGCGATGGAGCGGCCGGTCTCCGTGCCGCCGGTGAAGCCGATCCGGCCGACGAGCGGGTGCTTGACGACGGCGTCGCCGACCACTCGGCCGCTGCCGGGCAGGACCGACAACAGGGCGGTGGGCAGGCCGAGTTCGTCGAGTGCCCGCGTAATGATCCGGCCGAGCTTCAGGGAGACCAGCGGGGTCCAGGCGGCGGGCTTGAGCAGCACCGCGTTCCCGGCGGCGAGCGCGGGGGCGATCTTCTGCGCGTCGCTGGCGACGGGGGAGTTCCACGGGTTGATCGCCCCGACCACGCCGATCGGCTCGTGCACGCTCATCGTGACGTACGGGCCGCGCGACGGCGTGATCGCCTCTTCGGCGGTCTCCAGCGTGGCGCCCAGGTACCGGAAGGTGCCGGCTGCGCTGAGCGCGAGCGCCTTCGTCTCGGTGAGGGTCTTGCCGGTGTCGGCGGTCTGCGTCGCGGCGAGCTCGTCCGCGGCCTCCTCGGTCAGCTCGGCGATCCGGTACAGGAGCCGGGCCCGCTGGTGGGGGAGGAGCGCACGCCAGGCGGGATCCGCCGCTGCCGCCGCCGCGGCGCGCGCGGCCTCGTCGACCTCGTCGGCGGACGCGGCGTGCACGGTGGCGAGCACCTGCCCCGTGGCCGGGTCGACGGTCTCGAAGGGGTCACCCGCGCCGCGCCGCCACTGGCCCGCGACGAGGATTTCGGTGGGGTGGTGGGACACGGCGGGACCTCCGGCGAACGGGAGTTGACTTGCTGAAGCACTAGAAAGCTAAGCGCTTAAATGTTTCTCCGCAAGGCCCTGCCGTCGGGGTCTTCGTCGTTCACCCATCTTCAGATCCCTAAGCAGCTAACCATTGACCGCTTAGGAGTTGCCTTCTACTGTCGCCGGAACTCCTCATGAACTCCGCACGCTCGCGTGCTCGCGGAAGGACCCCTCCATGACGACTGTGGCCGGTAAAGCCGGAGAATCCGGCAAACAGGGCCTCGGCTCGATCGCGGCCAGACTCGAACGGCTGCCGCACTCCCGCTGGCACGTCAAGGTGCGCTTCCTGATCGGCGCCGTGACGTTCTTCGAGGCCTTCGACCAGCTCCTCGCCGCATCCGCCCTGCCCGTCCTCATCAAGGACTGGCACCTGAGCACGGGGCAGGCGACCTTCGCGGTCACCGCGGGATCCATCGGCATGCTGCTCGGCGCGCTGGTCGCCGGCTGGCTGGGGGACCGGATCGGCCGGGTGCGCACGGTGGCCCTGGGCGTCGCGATCACCGGCCTCGCCAGCCTCGCCGTCGCCACGGCGAACGGGATCGAGCTGTTCTCGCTCTACCGGTTCGTCCAGGGACTCGGCATCGGCGGCGTCGTCCCGGTCGCGGCCACGTACATCAACGAGATCTCCCGCTCCGACAAGCGCGGCCGCTTCGTCCTGCTCTACGAGATGATCTTCCCGGCCGGACTCGCGGCCGCCAGCCTCGTCGCGGTGTGGGTCGTGCCGAACCTGGGCTGGCGTGCCATGTTCATCCTGGGCGGGCTGCCCGTCCTGATCGCCGTCGCGCTGCCCAAGTACGTCGCCGAGTCGCCGCGCTGGCTGCTCTCCCAGGGGCGCCTGGAGGAGGCCGAGAAGGTCATCGCCCGGATCGAGTCCGAGGTCGAGCGGGCCGTGGGCGCACCGCTGCCGGAGCCCGGTCCGGCGCCCGTGGCGGAGACCGGCCGCGGCCGGCTGCGGGACCTGTTCACCGGCCGCTATCTGCGGCGTACCGCCGTCCTGTCCGGCCTGTGGTTCGTCGCGTACTACGTCAACCACGGCATCTCGACGTGGCTGCCCTCGCTCTACACCAAGAACTTCGGCCTGGACCTCACGACGGCGCTGGTCTACACGCTGCTCAGCAACCTCACCGGCCTGGTCGGCACCTTCGTCGTCGCGCTCCTCATCGACCGGATCGGGCGGCGCCCGGCGCTGGTCGCCGCGCTCGGCGGCACGGCGCTCACGCTCGGGATCCTGGCCCTGGTCGGGGTGACGTCGGGGCTCCAGGTCGCCGTGTTCGCCTCCTGCACGACGTTCTTCGTCTACGCGATCAACGCGGGCCTCTACCTCTACTCGCCGGAGCTCTACCCGACGCGGAACCGGGCCACCGGCGCGGCCTTCGGCGGCCTGTGGAACCGGCTCGGCGTCATCCTCGGCCCGATCACGGTCGGCGCGATCATCGGCTCCGGCGGCGGACTCGGACTGGTCTTCGCGCAGTTGGCGATCGTGGCCGTCGTGGGTGCGGTGATCGCCCTGTTCGCGGTGGAGACGAAGGGCAAGACGCTGGAGGAGCTGAACGCGTAACGGGGGAGTGCGAATGTCGCGGCGCCGGGGCCTGATGGCTCCGGCGCCGTCGTCGTACGGTGCGGTGTCACGCGGAGCCGCTGCGGCCTCAGGCGGTGTCCGGCCCGTCCGCGAGGGCCCCGCCCAGCGTCCCCAGCAGGGCCCGCAGCTCCCGCCGATCCTTTGGCCGCAGCCCGTCCAGCAGCTCCCGCTCGCCCGCCCTGCGCTCCTCGGTGGCCCGGTCGACCAGTTCCCGCCCGGCCTCCGTCAGCCGCAGCTGCACGATCCGCCGGTCCCGCTCGTCGCCCTCCCGCTCGATGAGCCCGGCCCGCTCCAGACGGTCCGCGTGCTGGGTCATTCCACCGGCGCCGACCGCACCGGCCGCCGTCAGCTCGCCCATGGTGCGGCGGTGCGGGGCGGGGGCCCGGCGCAGCTCGGCGAGCACCTCGAAGGCCGCCAGGGAGATGCCGTGCCGCTTGACGACGCGGCCGATCAGCGTGCGGTAGCGGGCGGCGCAGTCGGTGAGGGCGGCGAAGACGCGGGTGTCGGCGTCGGTGGCGGGGGAGTGTCCGGGGCGCGGCGGTCCTTCGGGGTCCTCGGCCGGTGCGCCGATGGCCGCGGCCAGCACGTCGGTGAGCAGCGGCTCCAGGTCGACCGTCGGCACCGAGCGGGCCGGTTCGTGCGCGAACAGGTAGCGCTCCATGATGACGCCGAACAGCACGCTGCGGATCATGCCGATCCGGGCCGTCGCCCCGGGCCCTTCGCCGAGCACGCCCCGCAGGGGCCCGGTCACAAGACGCTCCAGGAGTTCGCTCAACTGCTCGGCGCTGGGAGGGTGGTCGAGCGCCGAGCGGATCAGCGCGGCCAGCGGGTCCTGGGCGGAGAGCCGGTCCCAGCGGTCCAGGTAGGAGTGGGCGAGGGCCCCGGGGAGGCCGGCCGGATCGTTGCCCGCCTCGTCGAGGAGCGCGGCCGTGACGCCGGTCCCCTCGCCGACCACGGCGCGGAAGAGGCCGTCCTTGGACCCGAAGTACGACATGACGAGTCCGGGCGTCACCCCGGCGTCGGCGGCGATGGCCCGGATGCCGACCCCCTGGTACCCGTGGGCCGCGAACAGCCGCCTGGCCGCGTCGAGCACGGCCCTCCGGTTCCCCTCGGGGTCGTGCGAGCGGCCGCGCCGTTTCTCCTGCTGTGGATCCACGGCCCAACAGTAGTCGAGCCGGGGAAGCGGCCAGCTTGTGCACGGCCGTTCAAATTGATCACCCAGGCAGGGGCTGGGGAGTATCGATGTGGGCGACCCTCTTGCCAAGAAGGTACTTCAGAGTCAATCATTTCAGCTCTTAGGTAATCCGTACCGCTCGCTCGCTCCGAGAGGCCTGGTGGCAGACGGTTTGAAACCCACACCCTTCGACTACTGCGCCCCGCGCTCCGTCCCGGAGGCGCTCGCCCTGCTCGCCGACGAGGACCGCGACCCCAAGGTGGTCGCCGGCGGTCAGTCGCTGATCCCGATGCTGAGCATGCGGCTCGCCCGCCCCGGCCTCCTCGTCGACATCACCCGCATCCCCGGCCTCGGCACACTCTCCGTCGACGCGGCGGGCGCGCTGCGCGTCGGCGCCGCCGTCCGCCAGTGCGACGCGGCCGCCGACCCCCGCGTCCGCGAGGGCTGGCCGCTGCTCGCCGCCGCGATCGGTCACATCGGGCATCCGCAGATCCGCGCCCGCGGCACCGTCTGCGGCAGCCTCGTCCACCACGACCCGGCCGCCGAACTCCCCACCGCCGCCGTGGCGTTGGACGCCCGCTTCGTCATCGCGGGCCCGGCGGGGGAGCGCACGGTCCTGGCCGAGGAGTTCTTCGTCGCCACCTTCCAGACCGCCGTGGAACCGGACGAACTCCTCACCGAGGTCGTGTTCCCGGCCCGCCGTGGCGGCTGGGCCTTCGAGGAACTCGCCCGCAGGCACGGCGACTTCGCCACGGTCGGCGTCGCCGTCCTCCTGGAGCGCACGGGCGACGCCGTGAGCGCCGCCCGCGTCGTCCTCTGTGGCGTCGGCCCCACCCCGGTCCGCCTCCCCGCCGCCGAAGCGGCCCTGACCGGCACCGACGCGGGCCCGGCCGCCCTCGACGCGGCCCGCGAGGCCGCTCTCGCGCACCTCGACCCGTCCGACGACGTCCACGCCACGGCCGCGTACCGCCGCGAGGCCGCCGCCCACCTCCTCGTCCGCGCCTGCACGACAGCCTGGGAGCGCACCCGATGACCTCCACGACCCCCGCCGCCCGCCCCGCACGCACCCCGCCGCTCGCCGAACCCTCCGGCTGGCACGAGATCCGGCTCACCGTGAACGGCGACCCCGTCACCGCCCAGGCCGAATCCCGGCTGCTGCTCAGCGACTTCCTCCGCGACCGGCTCCGGCTCACCGGCACCCACGTCGGCTGCGAGCACGGCGTGTGCGGCGCCTGCACCGTCCTCGTCGACGGCACACCCGTCCGCTCCTGCCTCACGCTCGCCGTGCAGTGCGAGGGCGCCGAACTGCGCACCGTCGAGGGCCTCGCCGGTCCTGACGCCCCGCTCACCCCGGTCCAAGAGGCGTTCCACGCCTGCCACGGAATGCAGTGCGGCTTCTGCACGCCCGGTTTCCTCATGACCGCGACCGCCCTGACCGAACAGGACGAACGGCCGGGCGACACCGAGGTCGCCGACGCCCTCAGCGGCCACCTCTGCCGCTGCACCGGCTACCGGGGCATCCGCCGCGCGCTCACCCGGGCCCTCGACGAGACGTACGAATCCGTACCGGCCTCCGACGCTCGGCGAGGGGAGTGACCCGCATGTCCACGCCCTGGATCGGCCGCCCCGTCCCGCGCGTCGAGGACGACCGCCTGCTGCGCGGCAACGGCCGCTACGTCGACGACATCGACCTGCCCGGCGCCGCCGAGGCCGCCGTCCTGCGCAGCCCGCACGCCCACGCCCGCATCGAGTCCGTCGACGTCACCGCCGCACTGGAAGCCCCCGGCGTCCTCGCCGTCTGGACCGGCACCGACGTCGCCCACCTCGCGCCCCTCCTGAACAAGGAGGAGCTGCGCACCCCGCCCCGCCTCGCCGAACTCCTCGACCCGCGCGTGGCCATGACCCCGATGCCGCTGCTCGCCACCGACAAGGTCCTCTACGTCGGCCAGCCCGTCGCCATCGTCTTCGCCGACAGCCGCTACCTCGCCGAGGACGCCCTCGAACTCGTCGACGTCCGCTACGCGCCGCTGCCCGTCCTCGTCGACCCCGACCGCGCCCTCGACGACGACGCCCCGCTGCTCCACGACGACCTGCCGGACAACACGGCGGTGGCCGTCGCGGCCCAGGTCGGCGACCCCGACGCCGCGTTCGCCGCCGCGCACACCGTGATCAGCGAGGAGTTCCAGGCGCACCGCTACGTCGCCTCGCCCATCGAGACCCGCGCCGTCGCCGCCCGCACCGACCCCTACAGCGGCGAACTCACCGTCTGGTCCAACACCCAGACCCCGCACCGCGTCCGCGAGTCCATCGCCACCACTCTCGGCCTCGACGCCGAGTCCGTCCGCGTCATCGCGACCGACGTCGGCGGCGGCTTCGGCCAGAAGGGCATCCTCTACGTAGAGGAAATGCTGATCCCTTACGCGGCGGGCAAGTTGGGTCGCCCCGTGGTCTGGCGCGAGGACCGTAACGAGAACCTCACCGCCGCCTCCCACGCCCGCGAGCAGCTCCACCGCATCGAACTCGCCGCCGACGCGGGCGGCACGATCCTCGCCGTCCGCGACCGCATCACCGTCAACTTCGGCGCGTACAACATGACCGGCCTGGTCGTCCCGTACAACTCGCTGTGCCACCTCCTCGGCCCCTACCGGATCCCGAACGTCGACATCGACGTCGTCGGCGTCCTCACCAACACCGCCTTCGCCACGCCGTACCGGGGAGCGGGACGCCCCGAGACGGTCTTCGCGATGGAACGGGCGATGGACCGACTCGCCGCAAAACTGGGCATGGAACCAGCCGAGTTGAGGGCCCGCAACCTCATCGGCCCCGGCGACATGCCGTACACGACCGGCCTCGTCGACCGCTCCGGCAACCCCCAGTCGTACGACTCCGGGGACTTCCCCGAACTGCTGCGCCGGGCCCGCGCCAAGGTCCACCGGCCCGCGGAGGAGCGCGAGGGCAAGCGCGTCGGCGTCGGCTACGCCATGTACATCGAGGCCACCGGGCTCGGACCCTTCGAGACCGCGCGCATCGACATCGCGCCCAGCGGCCGCGTCAAGCTCGCCATCGGCGCGCCCTCCCAGGGCCAGGGACACCGCACGTCGATGGCGCAGATCGCCGCCGACGCGCTCGGTGTGCCGCTCGATGTCATCGACGTGGTCGGCGGCGACACCTCCGCGACCCCCTTCGGCGTCGGCACCATCGCGAGCCGCGCCCTCGTCAACGCGGGCAACGCGACCCACCGGGCGGGCAGGCTCGTACGCGAGAAGGCGCTCGACGCCGCGGCCCGCCGACTCGACGTGCCCGCAGTCGAACTCACCCTCACCGACGGCGTGTTCACCACAAAGCAGCCGGACGGGCCCACCCTCACCCTCGCCGAACTCGCGGGCCGCGCCCCGCTCCCCGGCACCCCCGAACCCACCGACGGCCGGCACGGCACCGAACTCAGCGAGACCGTCCACTTCCGCCCTCCCGGCTTCGCCGTCGCCAGCGGAGCACACGCCGCGGTCGTCGAAGTCGACGAGAGAACAGGCGAGTTGGAGATCCTCCAGTACGTCGTTGTGCACGACGCCGGTGTCATCGTCAACCCGCTCATCGCCGAGGGCCAGGTCACCGGAGGCATCGCCCAGGGCATCGGCGGCGCCCTCTACGAGGAGATGATCTACGGGCCCGACGGTCAGCCCCGCACCGGCACCTACATGGACTACCTCGTCCCCACCTCGTCCGAGATCCCCGACCTCGACATGGACGAGATCCACTCGCCGAGCCCCATGAACGACCTCGGCGTGAAGGGCCTCGGCGAGGGCGGCGCCATCGCCCCGCAGGCCGTCCTCGCGAACGCCGTCGAGGACGCCCTGCGCCCCTTCGGAGTCGTCGTCCGCCGCGGCCCGCTCTCACCCAGCCGCATCCGCGACCTGCTGCGCGACGCCCCCGCCGCCACCCGCTGACCCCCGATCGAAAGAACCCGACCATGCAGCTCGACCACACCTTCACCGTCCCGGCCGCCCCCGACGACGCCTGGAAGCTCTTCCACGACCTCGGCCGCGTCGCCCCCTGCATGCCGGGCGCGGTCCTCGACACCCTCGACGGCGACACCTTCACCGGCCGCGTGAAGGTCAAGGTCGGCGCGGTGCAGATGAGTTACCGCGGCGAGGGCACCGTGACCCGCGACGAGGCGGCCCGCAGCATGCGGCTCGACCTCAGCGCCAGCGAGACCCGAGGTGCGGGCACCGCCGCCGCGACCGTCACCGCGGAGCTCGTCGCCGACCCCGCGGGCACCCGCGTCCGCGTCCGCACCGACCTCGACATCACCGGCCGCCCCGCCCAGTTCGGCCGCGGCATCATGACCGAGGTCGGCGACCGGATCGTGGGCCAGTTCGCCGAGCGGCTCGCGGAGTTGCTGTCGGGCCCGCGGGCAGAGTCCGCAGCTCCGGCGGCGCCCGCCGAGCCGGAGGCCGTCGACCTCGGCGCCGCCGCGCTGCCCGTCCTCCTGAAGAAGGCCGCCGTCCCGGCCGCCGCCGCGCTCGCGGCGGTGATACTGGTCGCGGTGATCGGCAGGCGCCGCCGCGGATCGCTTCAGGGATAGAATTTTCAGGGGCGTACGATTTCGCGTCCGCCCGTGGGAAGCGCGCGAGGGGACGGGGATGGCCGAGCGGAAGGCGAAGCGGCAGGACGCCGTGACACAGATCGTGGCGGACTGGGCGCGGGAGCGGCCCGAGCTCGACACCGGACCGCTGGAGGTGCTGGCCCGCCTGCACCGCTCGTTCCTGCGCTACAACACCAAGCTCAACGCCTCGATCGAGCGGCACGGCCTGTCGGTCGCCGGGTTCGACGTCCTGACCGCGCTGCGCCGCGCGGGCAAGCCCTACCGGCTCACCGCCGGGCAGCTCGCCGACTCGGGGCTGGTCTCGTCCGCCGGGGTCACCCTGCGCATGGACCGCCTGGAGAAGGACGGCCTGATAGTGCGCGAGCGGGACGCCGAGGACCGCCGCGTCGTCTACTCCCGCCTCACCGACCTCGGCCTCGCCACGGTGGATGAGGTCTTCACGGACCACCTGGCCAACGAGGAGCGCATGCTCGCCGGCCTCTCCCCGGCGGAGCGCCGCCAACTGGCCCGCCTCCTCGGCAAACTGGAACACTCGATCCTGGACTCGGACGAGCAATGAAAAGGGCGGCTCCCCCCGTGGGAGCCGCCCTTCTCAGTCCGTGGGCCTACTTCTTGTCGAGCAGGTCCTGCACCTTGGACCGCACGTCGTCCGTGTCCAGGCCGCGAATCGTCAGCGTCGTACGGCGCCGCAGCACGTCGTCCTGCGTCTCCGCCCACTCGTGATCCCGCGCGTACACGACCTGCGCCCAGATCTCCGGCGCGTCCGGGTGGACCCGCTCGGCCAGCTCCGGGTTCTCGTTCGCGAGGCGCGCGATGTCGAAGGACAGCGAACCGTAGTGCGTCGCCAGGTGCTTCGCGGTGTCGGCGCCCATCCGCGGACCGGGCGCCGGGCTGTCGACGAGCAGCCGGTGCGCGACGGCACGCGGGTTGGCGACACCCGGCAGCGGCAGCTTCTTCGGCAGCGAGTTGATCGGCTCGTAGTCGTCGCCGAGCGGGTGGCCCGGCAGTGCCTCCAGCTTCTGCATGACCGTGCGGCCGATGTGCCGGAAGGTCGTCCACTTGCCGCCCGCGACGGACAGCATGCCGCCCTTGCCCTCGTTGACGACCGTCTCGCGCTTGGCCTTCGACGTGTCGCCGGGGCCGCCCGGCAGCACGCGCAGACCGGCGAAGGAGTACGTCATCAGCTCCCGCTTGAGCTGCTGGTCACGGACCGAGAACGCCGCCTCGTCGAGTATCTGGTCGATGTCCTTCTCGGTGACCGAGACATCGGCCGGGTCACCCTCGTACTCCTCGTCGGTCGTGCCGAGCAGCAGCATGTCCTCCCAGGGGAGGGCGAAGGTGATGCGGTACTTGTCGATCGGGGTCGCGAGCGCGGCCTTCCACGGCGAGGTGCGCTTCATGACCAGGTGCGCGCCCTTGGACAGGCGGATGGAGGGCGCCGCGTTCGGGTCCTCCATCTTGCGCAGGTGGTCGACCCAGGGACCGGTCGCGTTGAGTACGAGGCGGGCGTTGACCCCGAACTCGTCGCCGCTCGTCCGGTCCTTCAACTCCGCGCCGGTGACCCGGCCGTTGGTGAAACGAAGCCCGGTGACCTCGGAGTGGTTGAGGACGACGGCGCCCGCGTCGACGGCCGCGCGCACGGTCATCAGCGCCATCCGCGCGTCGTTCATCTGGTCGTCGCCGTACACCGCGACGGCCTTGAGGCCCTCGGTGCGCAGCTCCGGCACATCGCGCTGCGCCTTCTCCGGGGACAACAGGTGCCCGACGCCGTCGCCGAACGCGGACAGCGCGCTGTACGCGAAGACACCCGCACCCAGCTTGGCCGCGCCGTGCGGGCCGCCCTTGTAGACGGGCAGGTAGAAGGTCAGGGGGTTGGCGAGGTGCGGGGCCACATTGCGGGACACCGCACGCCGCTCGAAGTGGTTCTCCGCGACCAGCTTCACCGCACCGGTCTGCAGGTAGCGCAGACCGCCGTGGAGCAGCTTGGAGGACGCGGAGGACGTGGCGCCGGCGAAGTCGCCGGCGTCGACCAGGGCCACCCTGAGACCGGACTGCGCAGCGTGCCAGGCAGTGGAGATGCCCAGGATGCCGCCGCCGATGACCAGGAGGTCGTACGTCGCCTTGGAAAGCTGCTCGCGGGTCTCGGCGCGGCTCGGGTTGGAACCGGCGACCGGGTGCGTTCCGAGGGCAGGCACGGTCTGCAGGGTGGACTGGGTAGTCATGGTGGGGTGTTACTCCTCGACAGAGCTGTCTTCGAGCCAGCCCATGGACCGCTCCACGGCCTTGAGCCAGCTCTTGTACTCACGGTCGCGGGTGGCCGCGTCCATGCGGGGGGTCCACTCGGCGGCCCGGCGCCAGTTGGCGCGGAGCTCGTCGGTGTTGGACCAGAAGCCGACGGCGAGACCGGCGGCGTAGGCGGCGCCGAGGCAGGTCGTCTCGGCGACCATCGGACGCACCACCGGCGCGTCCAGGAAGTCCGAGAGGGTCTGCATCAGCAGGTTGTTGGAGGTCATGCCGCCGTCGACCTTGAGCGCGGTCAGTTCGACGCCGGAGTCCTTCGTCATGGCGTCGGTGATCTCGCGGGTCTGCCAGGCGGTGGCCTCGAGCACGGCGCGCGCGAGGTGCGCCTTGGTGACGTAGCGGGTCAGACCCGCGATGACACCGCGCGCGTCCGAGCGCCAGTACGGGGCGAACAGGCCGGAGAAGGCGGGCACGAAGTACGCGCCGCCGTTGTCCTCGACCGAGGACGCGAGCGTCTCGATCTCGGCGGCCGACTTGATCAGGCCCATCTGGTCGCGCATCCACTGCACCAGGGAGCCCGTGACGGCGATCGAGCCCTCGAGCGCGTAGACCGGCTTCTGGTCGCCGATCTGGTAGCCGACCGTGGTCAGCAGGCCCGAGTACGAGTTGATGGCCTTGTCCGCGGTGTTCATCAGCATGAAGGTGCCGGTGCCGTACGTGGACTTGGCCTCGCCCTCGGCGAAACAGGTCTGGCCGAACAGGGCCGCCTGCTGGTCGCCGAGCGCCGAGGCGACCGGGATGCCGCCGAGCACGTCGCCCAGCTTGCCGCCGGTGACCTCGCCGTAGACCTCGGCGGAGGAGTGGATCTCCGGCAGCATCGACATCGGGACGCCGATGGAGGAGCAGATCCGCTCGTCCCACTGCATCTCGTGCAGGTTCATCAGCATCGTGCGGGAGGCGTTGGTGACGTCGGTGTAGTGCTTGCCGCCGTTGACACCGCCCGTCAGGTTCCAGATGACCCAGGTGTCCATCGTGCCGAACAGGATGTCGCCGCGCTCGGCGCGCTCGCGCAGGCCCTCGACGTTGTCGAGCAGCCAGCGGGCCTTGGGACCGGCGAAGTACGACGCGAGCGGCAGGCCGGTCTCGCGGCGGAAGCGGTCCTGGCCGACATTGCGGCCGAGCTCCTTGCAGAGGGCGTCGGTGCGGGTGTCCTGCCAGACGATGGCGTTGTGGACGGGCTCACCGGTGTTCTTGTCCCAGAGCAGCGTCGTCTCGCGCTGGTTGGTGATGCCGATGGCCTTGATGTCGTCGCGGGTGATGCCGGCCTTGGTGATGGCACCGGCGACGACCTCCTGGACGTTCGCCCAGATCTCGTTCGCGTCGTGCTCGACCCAGCCCGGCTTCGGGAAGATCTGCTCGTGCTCCTTCTGGTCGACGGAGACGATCCGGCCGTCCTTGTCGAACACGATGCAGCGGCTGGACGTGGTGCCCTGGTCGATCGCCGCGATGAAGGGGCCGGTGGTGTGTGCGTCGGTCACGGTGTGCTCCTCGTCGTACTGAAGTGGTCGGTCTCGGTGGCGTCGCTCAGAACAGCTTGTAGATCAAGCCGGCGAGGGCACCGCCGACGAGCGGGCCGACCACCGGGATCCAGGCGTACGACCAGTCCGAACCGCCCTTGTTGGGCAGCGGGAGCAGTGCGTGGACGATGCGCGGGCCGAGGTCACGGACCGGGTTGATGGCGTAGCCCGTCGGGCCACCGAGGGAGAGGCCGATGCCGACCACGACGAGCGCGGTGATCAGTCCGCCGAGCACACCCAGGCCGTTGCCCTCGTCGTTCAGGCCCTGCGTGAGGATCGCGAGGACCAGCACGACCGTGGCGATGATCTCCGTGAGGAGGTTCTGGACCGTGTTCCGGATCTCCGGGCCGGTGGAGAAGACACCGAGCACGGGGCCCGCCTCGGGGGCCGCCTTCGGGTCGACGAGACCCTCGTCGTCGGCAGCGGGGCCGTTGTGCGCGATCAGGACCTCGCGGTCGGTGAGGTGGGCGTGGAACTGCCCGTAGTACGCGAGCCAGACCAGAGCCGCGCCGATCATGGCGCCGAAGAGCTGGGAGACCAGGTAGAGCGGTACGTCGCTCCACTTGGTGCCGCCCTCGATGGCGAGGCCGACGGTGACGGCGGGGTTCAGGTGGGCGCCGGAGACGCCGCCCGCCAGGTAGGCACCGGTGAGAACCGCGAAGCCCCAGCCGAACGCGATGGCGACCCAGCCGGCCTCGAAGGCCTTCGAGCGCTTGAAAGTGACGGCGGCGCACACGCCACCGCCCAGCAGAACCAAAATGGCGGTACCGATGGTCTCGCCGAGGAAGATGTCGTGGCTGGACACCCGCGACTCCTTTGTCCTTCGTCCAGGGGAAAACCCGAGTAACGAACCTCCCGGGTCCCTTTCCGGTGGTCCGAGCCCTCAGGCGAGGGTCGGGTCCGGTCTGGCCTGTTCACACTCTAACGCGTATTGCCGGTAGGTGTTCGACAATGCCGACCGATGGACGCGAGTCTCGCTCTGCGGTTCCCGGCTCGTCAAGGGATCTTTTATCGAATGCGCGATCGTTATTGATCGCCTGCGGTTATCGACCCGTCGTTGAGGGGCGGCAGGCCGGTGGGCGTTCAACGATGGTCACTCGGATCGGTGCGTCCTGCACCTTGAGTCGGAGCGGCCCGCGCCCCGGATCGGGACCGCGCGGCTCAGAAGCGGCTGGCGCCCAGATCGCGGGAGACCGCGCGGGCACAGTCCCGCACAGCCGCGATCAGCTCGGGACGCAGCCCGCCGGAACCGGCGTCGCCACCGGCCTCGGGGTCCCTGCAGACACGCTCGACGGCGCCCGTGATGCCCACGGCGCCCACCGGCATCCGGTGCCGGTCGTGGATCGGCGCGGCGACCGAGGCCACGCCCTCCCAGGTCTCCTCGATGTCCGCCGCGTACCCGCGCGCACGGGTGAGGTCGAACACCGCCTCAAGGTCGACGGGGTCGCACACCGTGCGGGCGGTGAAGTCCTTGCGCTCGGCCTCCAGGGCCTCGCTGTGCGCCACCGGGTCGTACGCGGAGAGGACCTTGCCCAGGGCCGTGGAGTGCAGCGGCTGCATCGCGCCCACCTCCAGGACCTGCCGGCTGTCGTCGGGCCTGAAGACGTGGTGCACGATCAGCACGCCTCCCTGGTGCAGTACGCCCAGGTAGACGGCCTCGCCGCTGGAGCGGGCCAGATCGTCGGTCCATACCAGGGCGCGCGCCCGCAGCTCGTGCACGTCCAGATAGCTGTTGCCCAGGCGCAGCAGTTCGGCGCCCAGCTGATAGCGCCCCGAGGCGGAGTCCTGCTCCACGAAGCCCTCGGCCTGGAGGGTGCGCAGGATGCCGTGCGCCGTGCCCTTGGCGAGGCCGAGCGCGGCGGCGATGTCCGAGAGTCCGAGCCGCCGCTCGCCGCCCGCGAGCAACCGGAGCATGGCCGCGGCCCGTTCGAGCGACTGGATGTTGCGTGCCATCGCAGTCCCTTCCTCCTCGGTCTCTCGCTGACAGGTCGCCGGCTGGAGTCGCCATGCAACGTTCGGCAATGCTGAACAGTATCGGTCGTTGCCGACCTCCGGCGAGCGCGGCGTGCGCCATTATTTCCACCGAACGGATCCGGCCACGACACGCGCACACCATTCCGGCTCGTGGACGCACTCACGACGGGACCATGGTCCCCGTTACCCTGACCGGGTGCGCCTTCAGGGAGTGGAGCCGCAAAGCCGACAGCCGTCGCACCTCTGGGAGAACTTTCATGGCCTCGTTGCCAACGCCCGCATCCGATCCCCGCGCCCGTGTGGACGCCCTCCGAGAAGCCCTCGCCACCCGTGTCGTGGTGGCCGACGGAGCGATGGGCACCATGCTGCAGGCGCAGGACCCGACGCTCGACGACTTCCAGCAGCTCGAGGGCTGCAACGAGATCCTGAACGTGACGCGGCCGGACATCGTGCGCTCCGTGCACGAGGAGTACTTCGCCGTCGGCGTCGACTGCGTCGAGACGAACACGTTCGGCGCGAACTTCGCCGCCCTGAACGAGTACGACATCCCCGAGCGCAACTTCGAGCTCTCCGAGGCCGGCGTCCGCATCGCCCGCGAGGTCGCCGACGAGTTCACCGAGAAGACCGGGCAGCAGCGCTGGGTCCTCGGCTCGATGGGCCCCGGCACCAAGCTCCCCACCCTCGGCCACGCTCCCTACACGGTGCTGCGCGACGCCTACCAGACCAACGCCGAAGGCATGATCGCGGGCGGCGCCGACGCCCTGCTCGTCGAGACCACCCAGGACCTCCTGCAGACCAAGTCCGCGATCCTCGGCGCCCGCCGCGCCCTGGATGCCACCGGTGCGAACCTCCCGCTGATCTGCTCGGTGACCGTCGAGACGACCGGCACGATGCTGCTGGGCTCGGAGATCGGTGCCGCGCTGACGGCCCTGGAGCCGCTGGGCATCGACATGATCGGCCTGAACTGCGCCACCGGTCCGGCCGAGATGAGCGAGCACCTGCGCTATCTCGCCCGGCACTCGCGCATCCCGATCTCCTGCATGCCCAACGCGGGCCTGCCGGTCCTGGGCAAGGACGGCGCCCACTACCCGCTCACGGCGGCCGAGCTGGCCGACGCCCAGGAGACCTTCGTCAGCGAATACGGCCTCTCGCTGGTGGGCGGCTGCTGCGGTACGACCCCCGAGCACCTGCGCCAGGTCGTCGAGCGGGTGCGCGGCATGGAGCCCACCACCCGGGCCCCGCAGCCCGAGCCGGGCGCCGCCTCGCTCTACCAGACGGTGCCGTTCCGCCAGGACACCGCGTACATGGCGATCGGTGAGCGCACCAACGCCAACGGTTCGAAGAAGTTCCGCGAGGCCATGCTGGAGGCCCGCTGGGACGACTGCGTGGAGATGGCCCGCGACCAGATCCGCGAGGGCGCGCACATGCTCGACCTGTGCGTCGACTACGTGGGCCGCGACGGTGTCCTCGACATGCAGGAGCTGGCCGGCCGGTTCGCGACCGCGTCCACGCTGCCGATCGTGCTGGACTCGACCGAGGTCGACGTCATCCAGGCGGGTCTGGAGAAGCTGGGCGGCCGCGCGGTCATCAACTCGGTGAACTACGAGGACGGGGACGGCCCCGAGTCGCGTTTCGCGAAGGTCACCAAGCTGGCGCGGGAGCACGGCGCCGCGCTGATCGCGCTGACCATCGACGAGGAGGGCCAGGCCCGCACCCCCGAGCACAAGGTCGCCATCGCCGAGCGGCTGATCGAGGACCTGACGGGGAACTGGGGGATCCACGAGTCGGACATCCTCATCGACACCCTGACCTTCACCATCTGCACCGGTCAGGAGGAGTCGCGGGGCGATGGCGTCGCCACCATCGAGGCGATCCGTGAACTCAAGCGCCGCCACCCGGACGTGCAGACGACGCTGGGTCTGTCGAACATCTCCTTCGGCCTCAATCCGGCCGCCCGTGTGCTGCTCAACTCGGTCTTCCTGGACGAGTGCGTCAAGGCGGGCCTGGACTCGGCGATCGTGCACGCCTCGAAGATCCTGCCGATCGCCCGGTTCGACGACGAGCAGGTCAAGACGGCCCTCGACCTCATCTACGACCGGCGTGCGGAGGGTTATGACCCGCTGCAGAAGCTGATGGAGCTGTTCGAGGGCGTCTCCACCAAGTCGATGAAGGCCGGCAAGGCCGAGGAACTCCTCGCGCTCCCGCTGGACGAGCGCCTGCAGCGGCGCATCATCGACGGCGAGAAGAACGGCCTGGAGGCCGACCTCGACGAGGCGCTCCAGTCCCGGCCCGCCCTCGACATCGTCAACGACACCCTCCTGGAGGGCATGAAGGTCGTCGGCGAACTGTTCGGATCCGGCCAGATGCAGCTGCCGTTCGTGCTCCAGTCCGCCGAGGTCATGAAGAACGCGGTGGCCTACCTGGAGCCGCACATGGAGAAGTCGGACTCGGAGGGCAAGGGCACCATCGTGCTCGCCACCGTGCGCGGCGACGTCCACGACATCGGCAAGAACCTCGTCGACATCATCCTGTCCAACAACGGCTACAACGTGGTCAACCTGGGCATCAAGCAGCCCGTCTCCGCGATCCTCGACGCGGCCGCCGAGCACCGCGCCGACGTCATCGGCATGTCCGGCCTCCTGGTCAAGTCGACCGTGATCATGAAGGAGAACCTGGAGGAGCTCAACCAGCGCAAGCTGGCCGCCGACTTCCCGGTGATCCTCGGCGGCGCCGCCCTGACCCGCGCCTACGTCGAGCAGGACCTGCACGAGATCTACGAGGGCGAAGTCCGCTACGCCCGCGACGCGTTCGAGGGCCTGCGCCTGATGGACGCGCTCATCGCGGTCAAGCGCGGCGTGCCCGGCGCGGTCCTGCCGGAGCTGAAGCAGCGCCGGGTCCCCAAGCGGGACGTGGTGGTCGAGGAGGTGCCCGACGAGGGACCGGTGCGCTCCGACGTCGCCGTCGACAACCCGGTGCCCGCCCCGCCGTTCTGGGGCACCCGCGTCATCAAGGGCATCCAGCTCAAGGAGTACGCGTCCTGGCTGGACGAGGGCGCCCTCTTCAAGGGCCAGTGGGGCCTGCGCCAGGCCCGTACCGGCGACGGGCCCTCGTACGAGGAGCTGGTGGAGTCCGAGGGCCGCCCGCGCCTGCGCGGCTGGCTCGACAAGCTGCACACCGACAACATGCTCGAAGCGGCCGTCGTGCACGGCTACTTCCCGTGCGTGTCCAAGGGCGACGACCTGATCATCCTGGACGACGCGGGCAACGAGCGGACCCGGTTCACCTTCCCGCGCCAGCGCCGCGGCCGCCGCCTGTGCCTCGCGGACTACTTCCGCCCGGAGGAGTCCGGCGAGACCGATGTCGTGGGCCTCCAGGTCGTCACCGTCGGCTCCCGGATCGGTGAGGAGACGGCGAAGCTGTTCGCGTCCGACTCCTACCGCGACTACCTCGAACTGCACGGCCTGTCCGTGCAGTTGGCGGAGGCGCTCGCCGAGTACTGGCACGCGCGCGTGCGTTCCGAGCTGGGCTTCGCGGGCGAGGACCCGGACGAGATGGCGGGCATGTTCGACCTGAAGTACCGGGGCGCCCGCTTCTCCCTCGGCTACGGGGCCTGCCCGAACCTGGAGGACCGCGCGAAGATCGCCGACCTCCTGGAGCCCGAGCGGATCGGCGTCCAGCTCAGCGAGGAGTTCCAGCTCCACCCCGAGCAGTCCACCGACGCGATCGTCATCCACCACCCCGAGGCGAAGTACTTCAACGCGCGGTAATTGCCACCAGTCGTACACTGGTCGGTCCAGCGCAGGCCGGTTGCCCTTGAGCTCGAAAAGGGGCAACCGGCCTCTTCGTCCCTCATGGAGGTGTACGGATGACCAGCACGGTCCCCGCACTCGGTACCCGAACGGCCGAAGGCTCCACGCTTCAGGCCGTGCTCCTCGACATGGACGGAACACTCGTCGACACCGAGGGATTCTGGTGGGACGCCGAGGTGGCCGTCTTCGCCGAACTCGGCCACACCCTCGACGACTCCTGGCGCCATGTCGTCGTCGGCGGCCCCATGACCCGCAGCGCCGGCTTCCTCATCGAGGCCACCGGCGCCGACATCACCCTGCCCGAGCTGACCGTGCTGCTCAACGACGGCTTCGAGAAGCGCATCAGCAACACCCTGCCGCTGATGCCGGGAGCCGCGAGACTCCTCGCCGAACTCGCCGCGCACGACGTGCCCGCCGCGCTCGTCTCCGCCTCCCACCGGCGCATCATCGACCGCGTCCTGGACTCGCTCGGACCGGCCAACTTCCGTCTCACCGTCGCAGGTGACGAGGTCTCACGCACCAAGCCGCACCCCGACCCGTACCTCCTCGCCGCGGCGGGACTCGGCGCCGAACCGGGGCGCTGCGCCGTCATCGAGGACACCGCCACCGGCGTCACATCGGCCGAGGCCGCGGGCTGCCAGGTCGTCGCCGTGCCGTCCGTCTCACCGATCGAGCCCGCGCCCCGGCGCACCGTCGTCCGCTCCCTGGAACACGTCAACGTGCCTTTCCTGAAGGGACTCATGACGTCCTGAAGTCCGCGGGGTGGCTGAATCGATGCGCACGACAAGCCCGTTGCGCATGTGACGTTTCCCACTTCCATGGGGGTCGACAGTCCGTCGGGCACATGCTGCGCCACCGCTTTCCGTGCGGTGCGGAGTGCCCTTGTGTCCCGATTGGCCACCCCATGCGACGAACCTTCCTCCTGAGGTGTTTTCGGTGCGTCCACGCCTGATTCCACAGCGTGATGAAAGCTCCGATCCCGCGCCCGCGAACCGCGGCGGCACGCCCATTAATGTCGTCGCGAGAACATCGCCGTACCCTCCCGTCGCCCACGCGTCCCACCCCTTTCGCCGGGCCGGCGGGTTCAACAGCTCTGGAGAACTTCGAGCATGAACCGCAAGACTTTGGTGCTGCCGGCCATCATCGGTCTGCTGGCCCCCGTACTCGCCGCATGCGGCGGGTCGG
This sequence comes from Streptomyces sp. NPDC059897, assembly GCF_042730865.1. Taxonomy (NCBI): domain Bacteria; kingdom Bacillati; phylum Actinomycetota; class Actinomycetes; order Kitasatosporales; family Streptomycetaceae; genus Streptomyces; species Streptomyces sp. NPDC059897. The sequence goes on from NZ_JBHWKQ010000010.1 coordinate 123,611, forward strand.
ACAGCGGAGACGCGGGCGGCGACGCGATCAAGGTGGGCACCACGGACCGGTTCATCGCCTCCGGGAAGGTCCCCGCGCCGTTCGACCCGGCGTACGCCTACGACACCGGGTCCTGGAACGTGCTGCGCCAGACCGTGCAGACGCTCATGGCGATGCCGCGCAGCGGCAGCGGCGAGCCCGTCCCCGAGGCCGCCCAGAGCTGCATATTCTCCGACAGCGGCAGCGAGCGCTACGCCTGCAAGCTGCGCAAGGACCTCAAGTTCGCCGACGGCAAGCCGATCACCGCGGCCGACGTGAAGTACTCCATCGACCGCGTGCGGAACATCAAGTCCGACAGCGGCTCCTACGGTCTGCTCTCCTCGATCGACACCATCGAGACCCAGGGCGACCGCGAGGTCATCTTCCACCTCAAGTCCCCGGACGCCACGTTCCCGTACAAGCTGGCCACACCCTCCGCCGGCATCGTCGACCCCGACGAGTACCCGAAGAACAGGCTGCGCAACGGCTTCAAGGTGAACGGCTCCGGCCCCTACACCCTGAAGGCCACCGTCAAGGACGACGCCGTCGTCAAGACCGTCTTCACCAAGAACCCCAACTACAAGGGGCAGTTGAAGCCGAAGAACGACAAGGTGGAGCTGGACTCCTTCACCGACGCCGACGCCATGGGCAAGGCGCTGGAGAAGGGCGACATCGACATGATGACGCGCACCATGTCGCCCGAGCAGATCAAGAAGTACTCCAACAGCGCGCCCGAGAACATCAACCTGGTCGAGATGCCCGGGATGGAGATCCGCTACCTCGGCTTCGACACCAAGGCGAGCACCGTCCGCGACAAGGCCGTCCGCCAGGCCATGGCGCAGCTCGTCGACCGCGGCGAGCTCGCCTCCAAGGTGTACGGCACCGGCGCCGAGCCGCTCTACTCGCTCGTGCCCAGCGGCATCACCGGCCACCAGAACTCGTTCTTCAACAAGTACGGCGACCCCAGCAGGTCCAAGGCCGCCTCGATCCTGCGGCAGGCCGGCATCAACACCCCGGTCAAGCTCACCCTGCACTACACGAGCGACCACTACGGATCCGGCACGAAGAGGGAGTTCGAGCTCCTCCAGAAGCAGTTGAACTCCAGCGGCCTCTTCCACGTCGACATCAAGGGCGACGTCTGGGACACCTACCGCGACGCCCAGCTCAAGGGGAAGTACGACGTCTACGGCCTCGGCTGGTTCCCCGACTTCCCGGACGCCGACAACTTCCTCGCGCCGTTCCTCGACGAGGACAACTTCCTGGCGTCCCCGTACGCCAACAGCCAGATCCGCGGTGACCTGATCCCGGCCGAGCGCCGCGAGGCCGACCGGCTCACCGCGTCCAAGCCCATCCAGCAGATCCAGAACGTCGTCGCCGACGACGTGCCGGTCCTCCCGCTGTGGCAGGGCAAGCAGTACGTCGCCGCCCGCGACGACATCACCGGGGTGGAATGGGCGCTGTCCGCCTCCTCGGTCCTTCAGCTGTGGGAGCTGGGCCGCGGCGTCAGCGGCTGAGCCCACCCCGGGGCCGGTCCACTCGCGGGCCGGCCCCAGCCCGTCCGCTCGACCGACGACAAGGCACGTACGTGAGAATGCGCAACCAGTGGCTGGTCATGCCCCTCGGCGCGGGACTCGCCGCGGCACTCCTGACCGGCTGTGGCTCTGACGAGAGCGACTCCGCCGACGGCGGCGACGCCGTGGTCATGGGCATGTCCGACGACATCCAGGCCACCGACCCGGCCTCCGGCTACGACCCCGGCTCGTGGCTGCTGTTCAACAACGTCTTCCAGTCCCTGCTCAGCTTCCCCAACGGAGGCACCGAGCCGAAGCCGGAAGCCGCCAAGGAGTGCCACTTCAGCGACAGCGCCACCAAGGTCTACACGTGCACGCTCCGCTCCGGCCTGGAATTCAGCAACGGTCACGCGCTCACGTCGAAGGACGTCAAGTTCTCCTTCGACCGCATGATGCGGATCAACGACGAGGCCGGCCCCGCGATCATGTTCCCGATGCTGGACAAGGTCGAGACGCCGGACGCGAAGACCGTCACCTTCAAGCTGAAGTCCGCCGACGCGACCTTCCCCAGCAAGATCGCCTCGGGCGCCGGATCGATCGTCGACCACACCGCGTACCCCGCGGACAAGCTCCGCACCGACGGGAAGGCCGTCGGCTCCGGCCCGTACAAGCTCGACTCCTTCGGCAAGAAGCAGGCCGCCTTCTCGGTCAACGCCAAGTACCAGGGCACCGCCAAGGTCAAGAACCACGGCGTCACCATGAAGTTCTTCCACGGTGACCAGGCCGGTCTGAAGAAGTCCCTGCTCGCCGGGAAGCTCGACCTCGCCTACCGCGGCCTCGCCGCCAAGGACGTCGCCGACATCCAGGAGTCCGGCAGCAAGAACCTGGACGTCATCGAGGGCACGAGCGCCGAGGTCCAGCACCTCGTCTTCAACATGGACGACCCGGTCGCCGGCAAGATCGGCGTCCGCAAGGCGATGGCCCACCTGATCGACCGCGACGCCCTCATCGAGGACGTGTACGACCAGACCGCCACATCGCTGTACTCGATCATCCCGGCGGGCATCACCGGCCACAACACCGCGTTCTTCGACAAGTACGGGGCCCGCCCCTCCAAGAGCAGGGCGGCGGCCGCGCTGCGCGCCGACGGCATCAGCACCCCGGTCAAGCTCACGCTCTGGTCCACGCCCGCGCGCTACGGCCCCGCCACCGACGCCGAGCTGAGGACCATGGCCAAGCAGCTCAACGCCAGCGGCCTGTTCGACGCCGACGTGAAGTCCGTCGAGTTCGCCCAGTACGAGCGCGACATCAAGTCCGGCAAGTACGGCGTCTACGTCAAGGGCTGGGTGCCCGACTACCCGGACCCGGACAACTTCACCCAGCCGTTCTTCGGCGAGGGCAACGTCCTCGACAACCGCTACGACAACGGCACCATCACCGACCGGATCATCCCGGAGACCGGCGCCCAGAGCGACCGCTCGGGGACGGCCCCGCGCTACGAGCAGCTGCAGAACATCGTCGCCGACGAACTGCCGATCCTCCCGGTCTGGCAGGCCAAGCAGTACGCCGTCGCCAAGTCCGACGTGTACGGCCTGGAGAACTGCCTCGACGCGTCGACCGTCTTCCGGTTCTGGGAGATCAGCAAGGGCTGACCGCCGAACGAGGAACCGCCCCGGCCTGTGCAGCGCCGGGGCGGTTCTGGGTTCCGGGGCAGGTCGGCCTACTGGGCGCCGGGGCGGACCAGACCGCTCTCGTACGCGTACACCGCCGCCTGCACCCGGTCCCGCAGGCCCAGCTTCGTCAGCACATGGCCGACATGTGTCTTCACCGTCGTCTCGCTCACGAACAGGTCGGCGGCGATCTCGGCGTTCGACAGGCCGCGCGCGACCAGCTTCAGCACCTCCACCTCCCGCTCCGTGAGGGTGTGCAGGGTGTCCGGGACCGGCTCGTCGCCCGACGGCAGATGGTCCGCGTACTTGTCGAGCAGCCGGCGCGTGATGCTCGGCGCCAGCATCGCCTCGCCGGCCGCCACCACCCGGATCGCCTGCACCAGCTCGCCCGCGGGCGCGTCCTTGAGCAGGAAGCCGCTGGCCCCCGCCTTCAGCGCCTCCACCACGTACTCGTCGAGATCGAACGTGGTCAGCACCAGGACCTTCGCCGGGCCGTCCTTGCCGGGGCCCGAGATCTGCCGGGTCGCCTCCACGCCGTCCATCCGCGGCATCCGGATGTCCATCAGGACCACATCGGGCTGCAGGGCACGCACCTGGTCGAGCGCCTGCAGACCGTCCCCGGCCTCGCCGACCACCGCGATGTCCTGCTCGGCCTCCAGGATCATGCGAAAGCCCGTACGCAGCAGCGGCTGGTCGTCGACCAGTAGGACGCGGATGGCCACGAAACTCTCCTTTGATCCTTCGATAGACCCGGCGGCCCATTCTGCCCTGCTATGCCTGCGGGAGGTCCTCCACCCCGGCCGGAGCCGCCGAGACGATCTGCAGCGGGTACGGCGGGGGAGTGCCGCCGAACTCCGGGCACACCGCCTGGTGGTCGCACCAGCCGCACAGCTTCGTCGGCCGCGGCCGCCACTCGCCCGTCTCCGTCGCCTGCTGGATCGCCTCCCACAGAGCGAGCAGCTTGCGCTCCACCCGCTCCAGATCCGCGGGCACCGGGTCGTACGTCACCACGTCCCCACTGCCCAGATACACCAGCTGGAGGCGGCGCGGCACGACCCCCTTCAGGCGCCACACCACCAGCGCGTAGAACTTCATCTGGAACAGCGCGCCCTCCGCGTACTGGGGGCGCGGCGCCTTGCCCGTCTTGTAGTCGACGATGCGCACCTCGCCCGTCGGCGCCACGTCCACCCGGTCGATGATCCCGCGCAGCTTCAGGCCCGACTCCAGCTCGGCCTGCACGAACAGCTCCCGCTCGACGGGCTCCAGACGCGTCGGATCCTCCAGCGTGAACCAGCGCTCCACGAGGCGCTCCACATCGCCGAGCCAGCGCGCCATCCGCTCGCCCGCGGCCTCCTCGCCCTCGCCCGCGTCGGCGAACAGCTCCGCCAGCTCCGGCTTCGACTCCCGCAGCCGCTCCCACTGGCCGGGGATCAGCGCGGCGGCCCGCGGCACCGTCCGCTCGTCCGCCGGCGCGTCGAACAGCCGCTCCAGGACGGCATGGACCAGCGTGCCCCGCGTCGCCGCCTCGCTCGGCTTCTCCGGCAGCTTGTCGATCACCCGGAATCTGTACAGCAGCGGGCACTGCATGAAATCGCTCGCGCGCGACGGCGAGAGCGACCCCGGCGGGGCGGGCACACCCCGTGTGGGGGCCTGATCGGTGCTGGTCTCCATGGTTCACGACGATACGGGCCCGCACTGACAGTCAGGCACCTGCACGCGAGGCCGCGTCTTGCGTAGCGTGGCGCGGGGGAGTCGACGGGGGTCCGTCGGCACCGTCCGCATACCATCGACGCCAGAACGTCCCGCCGGGCGGCGGGAAACGCTTCGAACGAGGGGACCGAGGGATCACCGTGGACGAGAGCGGGCAGCCGCAGTCCGGCACCGGCGAGGCGACGCCGCCCCGGCCGCCGGCCGCGGTCGAGCCGGACGCGACCGAAGCCCGCGCAACCAGTGAGGCCCAGGAGCCGGGCGAACCGGAAACGCCGCAGGACCGCGGCGAGCGCGGCACCGGCGCGGAGCCGCCGCGCGCGGCCACCGAGGACCCGGACCACCCGGCGCGGGAGGAGCGGCCCGGTACACAACCGGCCGACCCGCCCGCGGACCCGGCCGCCCCGCCGCAGGACGCGCCTCCCGCGCACCCCTACGACCGTCACCCCGAGCGCGCCGCCGCCACCTCCGGCAAGCGCAAGGGCGCCATCAAGGGCCCCACCAAGCGCCCCGAACCGCGCGGCGGACTCCTCATGGGCCGCCCCTTCGGCGTCCCCGTGTACGTCGCCCCCAGCTGGTTCCTCGTCGCCGCGCTCATCACCTGGGTCTTCGGCGGCCAGCTCGACCGCGTGCTGCCCGAGCTCGGCGCCGCCCGCTACCTCGTCTCCCTCTTCTTCGCCGTCGCGTTCTACGCCTCCGTGCTCATCCACGAACTGGCCCACACCGTCGTCGCACTGCGCTACAAGCTCCCGGTGCGCCGCATCCAGCTCCAGTTCTTCGGCGGCGTCTCCGAGATCGAGAAGGAGTCCGAGACCCCCGGCCGCGAGTTCATGCTCGCCTTCGTGGGCCCGCTGCTCTCCCTCGTCCTCTCCGGCGTCTTCTACGCGGCGATGCGCGCCGTCGAACCCGGCACCGTCCCCGGCGTGCTCCTCGCCGGCCTGATGATCTCCAACCTGATCGTCGCCGCCTTCAACCTCCTGCCAGGACTCCCGCTGGACGGCGGCCGCATGCTCCGCGCCATCGTCTGGAAGCTCACCGGCAAGCCCATGACCGGCACCATCGCCGCCGCCTGGGTCGGCCGCGCCCTCGCCGTCAGCGTCCTCATCGGCCTGCCGCTGCTCACCCAGTCCGGAGCCCTCGGCGAAGGCGCCGAAGAGTCCGGCGGCATGGACACCCTGATGGACGCGCTGCTCGCCGCCATCCTTGCCGCGATCATCTGGACCGGTGCAGGCAACAGCCTCCGTATGGCACGACTGCGCGAACACCTCCCCGACCTGCGCGCCCGCACCCTGACCCGGCGCGCCGTCCCCGTCGAGGCCGAGACCCCGCTCTCCGAAGCCCTCCGCCGCGCCAACGAGGCGGGCGCCCGCGCCCTCGTCGTCGTCGACGCCGACGGCGACCCGCACTCCTTGGTCCGCGAGGCCGCCATCGTCGGCATCCCCGAACACCGCCGCCCCTGGGTCCCCGTCAGCGGCCTCGCCCAGGACCTCACCGACGGCATGCGCGTCTCCGCCGAACTCGCCGGCGAGGAACTCCTCGACACCCTCCGCGAGACCCCCGCCACCGAATACCTCGTCGTCGAGGAGAACGGCGCCATCTACGGCGTCCTCTCCGCGGCCGACGTGGAACGCGCCTTCGTCAAGGCCATGGCCCGCCCCTCGTAGCGGCACCGTGGTCGGCGTCCCCCGCCGGGCCCGGTAGGCTGTTCGCATGTCCGAACCGACCGGTGCCGCCCGCAGGCGCGGGCCCTTCACGGTCGGGGACCAGGTTCAGCTGACCGACCCCAAGGGCCGCCACTACACGTTCACGCTCGAAGAGGGAAAGAACTTCCACACCCACAAGGGTTCCTTTCCTCACGACGAGCTGATCGGCGCACCCGAGGGCAGCGTTGTCCGCACCACCGGAAACGTCGCCTACCTCGCGCTGCGCCCCCTGCTCCCCGACTACGTCCTGTCCATGCCCCGCGGCGCCGCCGTGGTCTACCCCAAGGACGCGGGGCAGATCCTCGCCTTCGCCGACATCTTCCCCGGCGCCCGCGTCGTGGAAGCGGGCGTGGGCTCCGGCTCGCTCAGCAGCTTCCTGCTGCGCGCCATCGGCGACCAAGGCATGCTGCACTCCTACGAGCGCCGCGAGGACTTCGCCGAGATCGCGAAGGGCAACGTCGAGCGCTACTTCGGCGGACCGCACCCCGCGTGGCAGCTCACCGTCGGCGACCTCCAGGACAACCTGTCCGACGGCGACGTCGACCGCGTCATCCTCGACATGCTGGCCCCCTGGGAGTGCCTGGACGTCGTCAAGAAGGCGCTCGTCCCCGGCGGCATCCTGTGCTGCTACGTCGCCACCACGACGCAGCTCGCCCGCACCGTCGAGTCCATCCGCGAGATCGGCTGCTTCAACGAGCCGACCTCCTGGGAGTCGATGATCCGCAACTGGCACGTGGAGGGCCTCGCCGTCCGCCCCGACCACCGGATGATCGGCCACACCGGCTTCCTGCTCACCGCCCGCCGCCTCGCGGACGGCGTCGAGCCGCCCATGCGCCGCCGCCGCCCCGCCAAGGGCGCCTACGGCGAGGACTACGACGGCCCCAACGCCGCCGGCGGCAACCGCGGCCGCTGAGCCGCCCAGGACACAAAGCGCACAACGCGACAGCGCCGCCGCGGAGTTCCCCACGTCAACGGGAACTCCGCGGCGGCGCTTGTTCGTTGGCGAAACGGCAGCACCAGGACCAGATATCACCTGAGAAAGAACGGACCCCGCCGTTCCCGCGCACTGTGACGTATGGCACGATGCTGGCCACCCCCACCGGCACAGCCCTCACAGGAGACGCTCCTCGTGCAGCAATCCGCCGTCCCGGAACTGGCGCACACCACCACACGACCCATCCACTGGCTGGCCACCGCGGCAGCCCTCGCCGCGGTCGTCGCGGTCTCCGGCTTCCTCAAGCCGGACTCCGCCACCGCGGCCCAGGCCGACCACAAGGCTCCCAAGGACAGACCCGCGGCCGTCGCCGCACCCGACCCCGCCGCCGTCCGGTTCCCGCTCGACTGCGGGCCCGTCAAGACCAAGGTCGTCCGCCAGGCGGCCGGCGACCTCGACGGCGACGGACGCCCCGAGACGGTCGCCGTGGTCCGCTGCGACGCCGGCGTCGGCACACCGCCCAGCGGCATCTACGTCGTCACCCAGCCCGCGGGCGCCGAGCCGCGCGTCGTCGCCACGCTCGTCGAGCCCAAGGACAACTACTCGGCGAGCACCCTCGCCATAGAGGACGGCTCCGTCGTCGCCGCCCTGGACGGCTACTCCTCCGACTCCGTGCCCCGCTACCGCCCGGACGTCCACGAGAAGGCCAAGTGGCAGTGGAAGGACGGGGCGTTCGTCCGCTCCACGCCCTCCGAGGCCCGCGCCGCCTGACGGCACCGAACGCAACGGGCCCCGTTCGCCGGAAAACCGGCAAACGGGGCCCGTTCGTACACTTCGGGCTACGCCGCGTTCACTCCGCGTCGGGCCCGTGCACCTCGACCCTGTCCGAAACCCGCCGCACATGGATGCAGTCGCCCGGACACTCCTTCGCCGACGCCACCACGTCCGTGAGAAGCGGAAGCGGCACAGGCGTCGCCGCGCCCACGTCCTGCAACAGCTCGTCGTCCGCGCTCTTCACATACGCGAGACCGTCGATGTCCAGCTCGAAGACCTCGGGAGCGTACTGCGCGCAGATCCCGTCGCCGGTGCACAGATCCTGGTCGATCCACACCTCCAGCGGAACGTCGCTGTCGGTACCGGATCCGGCCTCTTGCCGCACGCTCATGTCTCCTGCCGTTTCCTGCGTCGCGGCCCCCGAAAAGCTCCTTCGCAGGAGCAAGTCGGGCCGAGCCTGACGGGTGTTGAACGCTTCGACCCTACAACCGGCCGCTTTCCGATGTTGTTGGGTGGGTATTCCCCTGGCGTGAGGGAGAGCGCAAGGGTGAAGATCGGACACACCCCATCGTCTTTTTGATCTAGGGGTTTCAATCGACACCCGCCCAGGTAGGGTCTGGAAGCGTCCAGCTCCCCTTGGAGGAGGTGAGGACCGTGGCAGCCCACGACGACGACATCAACCGCGGCATCCGCCCGGGACGAGGGTCTGAAGACCCTGCCGGGCAGGTTGCCTATCTCGAGCAGGAAATCGCCGTCCTGCGGCGCAAGCTCGCCGACTCTCCGCGACACACGAGGATTCTCGAAGAGCGGATCGTCGAACTGCAGACAAACCTGGCCGGCGTGTCCGCCCAGAACGAGCGGCTCGCCAACACACTCCGAGAGGCCCGCGACCAAATCGTGGCCCTCAAGGAAGAAGTCGACCGGCTCGCACAACCACCGGCAGGCTTCGGAGTCTTCCTCTCGGCCAATGAGGACGGCACCGCCGACATCTTCACCGGCGGCCGCAAACTCCGTGTGAACGTGAGCCCAAGCGTCGAACTCGAAGAGCTCCGGCGCGGCCAGGAACTCATGCTCAACGAAGCGCTCAACGTGGTCGAGGCCATGGAGTTCGAGAGCGTCGGCGACATCGTCACCCTCAAGGAAATCCTCGAGGACGGCGATCGAGCCCTCGTGGTCGGGCACACCGACGAGGAACGGGTGGTACGGCTCGCCGAGCCGCTCCTGGACGTCACCATCCGCCCCGGCGACGCCCTCCTTCTCGAACCCCGATCCGGCTATGTCTACGAAGTCGTACCGAAGAGCGAAGTAGAGGAACTGGTCCTCGAAGAGGTCCCGGACATCGGCTACGAGCAGATCGGCGGCCTGGGCAACCAGATCGAACTGATCCGCGACGCGGTCGAGCTCCCCTACCTCTACCCGGACCTCTACCGGGAGCACGAACTGCGGCCGCCCAAGGGCGTCCTCCTGTACGGGCCCCCCGGATGCGGTAAGACCCTGATCGCCAAGGCAGTCGCCAACTCCCTGGCCAAGAAGGTCGCCGAAGTGACCGGCGTGGCCCAGGGCAAGAGCTACTTCCTCAACATCAAGGGCCCCGAGCTCCTCAACAAGTACGTCGGCGAGACCGAGCGGCAGATCCGCCTCGTCTTCCAGCGTGCGAGGGAGAAGGCCAGCGAGGGCACCCCCGTCATCGTCTTCTTCGACGAGATGGAATCGCTGTTCAGGACCCGAGGATCCGGCGTCAGCTCGGACGTGGAGAACACCATCGTCCCGCAGCTGCTCGCCGAGATCGACGGCGTCGAAGGCCTGCAGAACGTGGTGGTGATCGGCGCCTCGAACCGCGAGGACATGATCGACCCCGCGATCCTGCGACCCGGCCGACTCGACGTAAAGATCAAGATCGAGCGCCCGGACGCCGAAGCAGCCAAGGACATCTTCGGCAAGTACCTCACCGAGCGCCTGCCGCTTCACCTCGACGACCTCGACGAGCACAGCAGCGACCGGGCCGCCACCGTCCACGCCATGATTCAGACGGCCGTGGAGCAGATGTACGCCGAATCCGAGGAAAACCGCTTCCTCGAGGTGACGTACGCGAATGGCGACAAGGAAGTCCTCTACTTCAAGGACTTCAACTCCGGCGCAATGATCGAGAACATCGTCGGCCGCGCCAAGAAGATGGCCATCAAGGCCTTCCTCGAGCAGAACCAGAAGGGGCTCAGGGTCTCCCACCTCCTGCAGGCTTGCATCGACGAGTTCAAGGAGAACGAGGACCTGCCCAACACCACCAACCCGGACGACTGGGCCCGAATCTCCGGCAAGAAGGGCGAGCGGATCGTCTACATCCGCACGCTCGTCACCGGAAAGCAGGGCGCGGACACCGGACGCTCCATCGACACGGTGGCGAACACCGGTCAGTACCTGTAAAAGACAGGGTGGCTGCGGGTGCCCGAACCGGGTACCCGCAGCCGACTGTTTTGCGGCAACACTCCGCGGCACACCACAGGAACCGACCACGCCACCCGCCGCTCGAAGCCGGAGCGAATCCAATGACGCAAATGATCTCCCCACCAGCGCAAAGGCGTTCTAGGCTCTTTCCTGCCGCCGGGTCGCGCAGTGCGGGGACGGGCACCGCACACGCACCGGAGAACCAGCGGTACTTGAGCGACGCCCCCGACCGAGGGCGCTGCCGGGCAAGGAGGGCCGCATGACCGTACGGCGAGTAATGGGCATCGAGACGGAATACGGGATCTCCGTCCCCGGCCACCCCAACGCCAATGCCATGCTCACCTCGTCCCAGATCGTCAATGCCTACGCCGCGGCGATGCACCGGGCCCGCAGGGCCCGCTGGGACTTCGAGGAAGAGAACCCGCTGCGCGACGCGCGAGGCTTTGACCTCGCACGCGAGGCCGCCGACTCCAGCCAGCTCACCGACGAGGACATCGGCCTGGCCAACGTCATCCTCACCAACGGAGCGCGCCTCTACGTAGACCACGCACACCCCGAATACAGCGCCCCGGAGGTCACCAACCCCCGCGACGCCGTGCTCTGGGACAAGGCCGGCGAGCGCATCATGGCCGAGGCCGCGGACCGGGCGGCCCAGCTGCCCGGAGCCCAGCCCATCCACCTCTACAAGAACAACACCGACAACAAGGGCGCCTCCTACGGGACGCACGAGAACTACCTGATGAAGCGGGAGACCCCCTTCTCGGACATCGTGCGGCACCTGACCCCGTTCTTCGTCTCGCGTCAGGTCGTCACGGGGGCCGGCCGCGTCGGCATCGGCCAGGACGGCCACGAGCACGGCTTCCAGCTCAGCCAGCGCGCCGACTACTTCGAGGTCGAGGTGGGCCTCGAGACCACCCTCAAGCGGCCCATCATCAACACGCGCGACGAGCCGCACGCGGACGCGGAGAAGTACCGCCGCCTGCACGTGATCATCGGCGACGCGAACCTCTCCGAGATCTCGACCTACCTCAAGCTCGGCACGACGTCACTCGTTCTGTCCATGATCGAGGATGGCTTCATCGCGGTCGACCTGGCCGTGGACCAGCCCGTCCGCACCCTCCACCAGGTCTCGCACGATCCCTCCCTGCAACACCTGATCACCCTGCGTAGCGGACGCACACTCACCGCGGTGCAGCTCCAGATGGAGTACTTCGAACTCGCCAGGAAGTACGTGGAGGAGCGCTTCGGCGCCGACGCGGACGACCAGACCAAGGACGTCCTGAGCCGCTGGGAGGACGTACTGGGGCGCCTGGAGACGGACCCGATGAGCCTCTCCGGCGAGCTCGACTGGGTCACCAAGCGTGAACTCATGGAGGGCTACCGGCGCCGCGACGAGCTCGAATGGGACGCCGCGAAGCTGCACCTCCTCGACCTCCAGTACGCCGACGTACGGGCCGAGAAGGGCCTCTACAACCGCCTGGAGGCGCGCGGCAAGATGAAGCGCCTCCTGGACGAGACAGAGGTCGAGAACGCCCGTACGAAGCCGCCTGAGGACACCCGCGCGTACTTCCGCGGACGCTGCCTCGAGCAGTACGCGGACGACGTCGCGGCGGCCTCCTGGGACTCGGTCATCTTCGATCTGCCCGGCCGGGACTCGCTGCAGCGCGTCCCAACCCTGGAACCCCTCCGCGGAACGCGTAACCACGTGAAGGAGCTCCTGGACAGGTGCCGCACGGCCGAGGACCTGGTCAGGGTGCTGTCCGGGCAGTGACCCGCGGGTAGATCCGCCGATGATCAATCAACGATCCGGGGCTGAAAAGTCGGCGGCAGGGGAATCACAGAGGTGGGCCCCGCACGTTGCACAAAGTGCGGGGCCGATGTCAGAGCCGACGCGTAGGGTTCTGATCACGAACGACCTGAGCGAACCACGTCGTCCACGGCGTGGATGTCGAACCGAGCGGGGTGAGCTGGACATGGCAACCAAGGACACCGGCGGCGGACAGCAGAAGGCGACGCGCTCCACCGAGGAGGTCGAGGAGCAGCAGGTCGACGAGCAGTCGACCGAGGACCTCAAGGAGCGCCAGGAGAAGCTGAGCGATGACGTCGACTCGGTTCTGGACGAGATCGACGACGTCTTGGAGGAGAACGCAGAGGACTTCGTGAGGTCATTTGTCCAAAAGGGTGGGCAATAGGATGCAATGTCCGATTCGACGGTGAAGAAGTGCTCTAGCTGTCAGGAGTCACTGCCTGTGAGCACGTTCGCGGTCAATCGGTCACGGCCCGATGGGCTCCAGGCCAATTGCCGCGAATGTGCCGCAGCGTTCTACAAGCGCCGCCAGGAAACTCTTGGCAAGAGTGTGCGCGAGAAGGTGGACGTCCCGGAAGGGCACAAGCTGTGCCGCACGTGCGGTGAGATCAAGCCGCACGCCGAGTGGCACCGCAATGCGAGTGCATCCGACGGGCTGTCGACCAAATGCAAGGCGTGTCGGGCCATCCAGGGGAGACAGGATCACCTCAAGCGCAATTACGGCCTCACGGAGGCCCAGCGTGACGAGATGGTCGCCTCGCAGGTGGGTATCTGCGTGATCTGCCTGAATGCCCCGGCAGTACATGTGGATCATTGCCACGAGACGGGTAGGGTCCGTGGCGTACTGTGCTTCAACTGCAATTCGGCCATCGGCAAGTTGGGAGACGATCCCGACACCGTCCGTCGGGCCGCAGCCTACTTGGAAGGAAACGCGTGGAAGCCAACCCTCGTAGCACCGGGCGTCTACCGGCTGCCTTCCTGACGCCCGGGTCGTCGTCGTTCATGGACTTCCTGTCCGAGCACCAGCCCGAAATCCTGCCGGGCAACCGGCAGTTGCCGCCGACGCAGGGCGTCATCGAGGCCCCGCACGGCACGACCATCGTGTCCATCACCTTCCCCGGCGGCGTCGTGCTCGCCGGTGACCGGCGGGCCACGATGGGGAATGTGATCGCGCAGCGCGACATCGAGAAGGTCTTCCCGGCGGACGAGTACTCGGCCGTGGGTATCGCCGGCACCGCCGGTCTGGCCGTCGAGATGGTGAAGCTCTTCCAGTTGGAGCTGGAGCACTTCGAGAAGGTCGAGGGTGCGCAGCTGTCGTTGGAGGGCAAGGCGAACCGGTTGTCGACCATGATCCGGTCGAATCTCGGTATGGCCATGCAGGGGCTGGCCGTGGTGCCGCTGTTCGCGGGTTATGACGTGGATCGTGAGAGGGGTCGGATCTTCTCGTACGACGTCACGGGCGGCCGCAGCGAGGAGCACGGTTTCGCCGCGACCGGTTCCGGTTCGGTGTTCGCGCGTGGGGCGATGAAGAAGCTCTACCGCGAGGATCTGACGGAGGAGCAGGCGACGACGCTGGTCGTTCAGGCGCTGTACGACGCGGCGGACGACGACTCGGCGACCGGTGGTCCCGACATGGCCCGGCGGATCTTCCCGATCGTCACGGTGATCACCGAGGACGGGTTCCGGCGGCTGTCGGACGACGAGTCGTCCGCGATCGCCCGGTCGATCCTGGAGCGCCGCATGGAGCAGCCGGACGGCCCGCGGGCCGCTCTGCTCTAGCCGGCCCGGTCTCCTTTGGTTGCCTACTCATCGAGCCACTGACAGAAAGGGACGGATAGCCGGTGTCGACGCCGTTCTATGTCTCACCCCAGCAGGCGATGGCCGACCGCGCGGAGTACGCGCGCAAGGGCATCGCTCGCGGTCGCAGCCTTGTCGTGCTGCAGTACGCCGATGGCATCGTGTTCGTCGGCGAGAACCCGTCCCGTGCTCTGCACAAGTTCAGCGAGATCTATGACCGGATCGGCTTCGCGGCCGCCGGTAAGTACAACGAGTACGAGAACCTTCGGATCGGCGGTGTGCGCTACGCGGATCTGCGGGGTTACACGTACGACCGTGATGATGTGACGGCTCGTGGTCTGGCGAATGTGTATGCGCAGACGCTGGGCACGATCTTCTCCAGCGCGGGGGAGAAGCCGTACGAGGTGGAGTTGGTGGTCGCCGAGGTCGGGCAGTCGGCCGAGGGTGATCAGATCTACCGGCTTCCGCACGACGGTTCGATCGTCGACGAGCACGGCTCGGTGGCGGTCGGTGGCAGTGCGGAGCAGATCAGCAATTACCTGGATCAGCAGCACCGTGACGGTATGACGCTGTCGGAGGCGTTGAAGCTGGCGGTGACGGCGCTGTCGCGGGACACCAATGGGGGCGAGCGGGAGATTCCCGCGGAGCGCCTGGAGGTGGCGGTCCTGGACCGTACGAGGCCGCAGCAGCGGAAGTTCAAGCGGATCGTGGGCCGGCAGCTGTCGAACCTGCTCACGGCCGAGGGGGCTGCCGCGACGACGGAGGCCGAGTCGGAGGCGGTGTCCGACGACGAGGGTCCTTCCGAGGACAAGTAGTCGAGAACGCGTAGCTCGTAGCGTGTCGTGTGCCCCGGCCGGTTGGTGAACCGGCCGGGGCACACGTGTGTCAGGGGCGGGGCGCGGCGGGCCCTGTGGAGCCGCGCACGATCAGTTCGACGGGGAGCGGGGCTGTGTCGGCTTCGTGGCCGTCGAGGACGGCGAGGAGTGCGCGCATGCCGTGTGCGCCGACGTCTTCGGCCGGGAGGCGGACGGTGGTGAGTTCGGGTTCGATCGCGGTGGCGAGGGTGAGGTCGTCGAAGCCGGTGATGGAGAGGTCGTCGGGGATGCGCAGGCCCATGCGCCGGGCGGCCTTGTAGGCGCCGGCGGCGAGCTTGTCGTCGTCGCAGACGATGGCGGTGGGTTCGGTGAGGCCGGAGGTGCGCAGCGCGGTTTCGGTGGCGGTGACGGCGTCCTCGACGGTGAGCGGGGAGCGGACGGTGCGCACGGTGGTGCCGGGCAATTGCGCGGTGCGGTGGGCGAGTTCGCGGGCGCGGACGTCGAAGGTCCACGATTCGACGGCGGAGGCGAGGTGGAGGAAGTTCCGGTGGCCGAATTCCAGCAGGTGGTCGGTGATCTGCCGGATGCCGTCGGCGAGGTCGAGGTTGACAGTGGTGTCGCCGGGGCTGCCCGCGGGGTCGCTGTCGAGCATGACGAGGGGGATGGCGGGAGTGTCGGCTCCGCGCAGGTCGGTGAGGGCGTCGGCGGCCATGGAGGAGGCGAGGATGCCGTCGAGGGCGGCGCGGGCGGAGGGGAAGGGGTCGCGGGCGGGGCCGGTGCCTTCGGGTGAGGGGTAGAGGACGACGCCGAAGTCGTGCTGTGCGGCGATGCGGGCAGCGCCCGTGTAGACGCCGGCGAAGAACTCGTTGGTGAGTGCGGGGACGACGAGGAGGGCGGTGCGGGTGCGGCCGGTGCGGAGGTTGCGGGCGGCGAGGTTGGGCCGGTAGCCGAGGTGCTCGGCGGTGGCGCGTACGCGCTCGGCGGTGGTCTCGGACACCCGGCCGCGCCATTTGCCGCCCATGACGAGTGAGACGGCGGCCTGGGAGACGCCGGCGGCGCGGGCGACGTCTCTGCTGGTGGGGCGGGCGGTCGTGGTGCCGTCCGGGCCGCTGGTCACTGGTGCCTCCGTGGGTGTCGTTCCAGGTGCTCGACGTTATCGGGTGGCTCTGCCCGCCGGGCACGTGGTACGTATAACCCCGAGACGTTATACGTAAAACTTCGGACGGGGGCGGGGCGATGGCCGCGGGCTATGCGGAGATCCTCAGGGCGCGGCACGCGATGCGGCTGCTGACGGGGACGTTGGTGGGGCGGCTGCCCAATGCCACCGCCCCGATCGCCGTCGTGCTCTTCGTCCGGGCCGAGGGCGGCACGTACAGCCTGGCGGGCGCGCTCGCGGCGGTGTACGGGGTGGCGAACGCGATCGGGCAGCCGCTCCTCGGCCGGCTCGTCGACCTGCGGGGCCAGCCGAGGGTGCAGTTGCCCGCGGCGGTCCTGTCGGGGCTCGCGATGACGGTCTTCGCGTTCGTCGGGACGGACTCGCTGCCGTTGGCGTACGCGGCGATGGCCCTGGCCGGGCTGTTCACGCCGCCGCTGGAGGGTGGCCTGCGCGCGCTGTGGCCGAGTGTGCTGGCGCGCGAGGAGCAGGTGCACACGGCGTACGCGATGGATGCGATCGCGCAGGAAGTCATGTTCACGGTCGGGCCGTTGCTGGTGACGCTGTGCGTGTCGCTGTGGTCGGCGCAGGCCGCGCTCGTGGTGCTCAATGTGATCGGTGTGCTTGGCGCGCTCTCCGTGGTGCTGTCGAAGCCTTCGCGCGCGTGGCGGTCGGCGCCGCGCGAGGCGCACTGGCTGGGGGCGCTGCGTTCACCGGGGCTGCTGGTCCTGCTCGTCGCCTTCCTGTTCATCGGGACCGCGCTCGGTTCGATCACCGTGGCGGCGATGTCGTACGCGGAGGGGCGGGGCGGCGACGCCGTCTACGGCTGGCTGATGGCGGCGATCGGGCTGGGTGCTCTGGTGGGCGGCAGCGTCTACGGGGCACGCCGGTGGAGCGGCGCTCCGGAGACGCGGCTTCGGTGGCTGGTGGCGCTGCTGGCGTTGTTCTACGTGCCGTTGGTCCTGATGCCGGGGCCGGTCGCGATGGTGGCCCTGATGGTGGTGGCGGGCGTGTTCCTGGCGCCGTGCATCGCGTGCGCGTTCATCGTCGTGGACCGGCACGCGCCGCGCGGCACGGTGACGGAGGCGTTCTCGTGGCTCGTGACGACGTTCATGGTCGGCTCCAGCGTGGGAACGGCCGTGGCGGGCCCGGTCGTCGAGTGGGCCGGCACGCGGTGGGGGTTCGCCGTTCCCGCGGCCACTGGCGCGCTTGCACTGGTCGTGCTGCTTTCAACGGCTCGGGTCCTGGGGGAGCCGCGCACGTCCGGGCGTGTCGCACGCTCGTCGGAAAATGATCCAAACCGTGCCGTCGAACCCCGTTTCAGCTCGGGGGATCGGGCGTAATGTTCAGTCATGGACCGCCGCATTTTCGGGCTGGAGAACGAGTACGGCGTCACGTGTACGTTCAGGGGACAGCGCCGCCTGTCTCCTGACGAGGTGGCGCGGTACCTCTTCCGCCGTGTCGTGTCATGGGGCCGCAGCAGCAATGTCTTTCTGCGGAACGGCGCCCGCCTTTACCTTGATGTCGGGTCACATCCGGAATACGCAACTCCCGAATGTGACAACGTGACCGAGTTGGTCACGCACGACAAGGCGGGCGAGCGCATTCTGGAAGGCCTGCTCGTCGACGCCGAACGCCGCCTGCACGAGGAGGGAATCGCGGGCGACGTATACCTGTTCAAGAACAACACCGACTCGGCGGGTAACTCCTACGGCTGCCATGAGAACTACTTGGTGGCGCGGCACGGGGAGTTCTCGCGGCTCGCGGACATTCTCATCCCCTTCCTGGTCACAAGGCAGTTGCTGTGCGGTGCGGGCAAGGTCCTGCAGACCCCGCGCGGTGCCGTGTACTGCGTGAGCCAGCGTGCCGAGCACATCTGGGAGGGCGTCAGTTCCGCGACGACGCGTTCCCGGCCGATCATCAACACCAGGGACGAACCGCACGCGGACGCCGAGCGCTACCGCCGGCTGCACGTCATCGTCGGCGACTCGAACATGTCCGAGACGACGATGCTCCTCAAGGTCGGCGCCACGGACCTCGTGCTGCGCATGATCGAGGCGGGCACGGTGATGCGCGACCTCACCCTGGAGAACCCGATCCGGGCGATCCGCGAGGTGAGTCACGACATCACGGGCCGCCGCAAGGTACGGCTCGCCAGTGGCCGGGAGGCCTCGGCCCTCGAGGTGCAGCGCGAGTACTACGAGAAGGCCGTGGACTTCTGCGAGCGCAGGGGTATTCGCAGCGGCACCGTGGAGCAGGTTCTCGAGCTGTGGGGTCGCACGCTCGACGCCATCGAGAGCGAGGACCTGGACCGGGTCGGCACCGAGATCGACTGGGTCATGAAGTACAAGCTCATCGAGCGGTACCGCGCGAAGCACAACATGACGATGTCGCACCCGAGGGTCGCGCAGATAGACCTCGCGTATCACGACATCCACCGGCAGCGCGGTCTCTACTACCTCCTGGAGAAGAAGGGCCAGGCCAAGCGGATCTGCAACGATCTGAAGATCTTCGAGGGCAAGTCGGTGCCTCCGCAGACCACGCGCGCGAGGTTGCGCGGTGACTTCATTCGCCGTGCCCAGGAGCAGCGCCGTGACTTCACGGTCGACTGGGTGCATCTGAAACTGAACGATCAGGCGCAGCGCACGGTGCTGTGCAAGGACCCGTTCCGCAGTGTGGACGATCGGGTGGAGAAGTTGATCGCCGGTATGTGATCGCCGGTATGTCGGCGTACACGCTGAGCAATCCGGCCAGGGGCCTCGTACGAATCATTCGTACGAGGCCCCTGGCCGCCCCTTGGAATGACTTGGATCGACAGGGGGAGGGCCTAGAGTGGCCGGACCCCAT
Source organism: Streptomyces sp. NPDC059897 (assembly GCF_042730865.1). NCBI lineage: Bacteria > Bacillati > Actinomycetota > Actinomycetes > Kitasatosporales > Streptomycetaceae > Streptomyces > Streptomyces sp. NPDC059897. Next base: position 142,789 of record NZ_JBHWKQ010000010.1, read on the forward strand.
TCGAGCGACTTGAGGACCACTGTGCGACGCCGACTTGCAGCTCTACTGATCGTGCCGGCACTGGCGCTGACCGCGACGGCTTGCGGCAGCGACGACGGCAAGAAGGATTCGGCGGACAAGGCCGACTCGTCCTCGTCGAAGGCGGCCGCGGTACCGAAGCCGGTCGACAAGGCCGACCCGATGCCGAAGGTGTCGGGGGCGTACGGCAAGCAGGCGAAGATCTCGCTGCCGAAGGGCGACCCGAGCGACAAGTTCGTCGTGCACACGCTGTCCCAGGGCGACGGCCCGGCGGTGAAGAAGAACGACCTGGTGTCGATGAACTTCACCGGCAAGGTCTGGAAAGGCGGCAAGGACCTCGGCTCCACGTACGGCGCGCAGGGCGGTGGTGACCAGATGGTGACCGCGGGCGCCGAGGGTCAGCTTCCGGCGTTCTCGCAGGCCGTGCTCGGGCAGAAGGAGGGCAGCCGGGTCCTCGTCGTGGCGCCGCCCGCCGCGGGCTTCGGCAGCCAGGGCAACCAGCAGGTGGGCATCAAGGGCTCGGACACGCTCGTCTTCGCCCTCGACGTGGGCAAGGTCATCCCGAAGAAGGCCGAGGGCAAGCAGGCCTCGATCCCGTCGGACCTGCCGCAGATCCAGGCCGACAAGGAAGAGCCCGCGACGATCTCGATCCCGAAGAGCGACCCGCCGAAGGAGCTGGTCGACAAGGTCCTGATCCAGGGCAAGGGCGACGAGGTCAAGAAGGGCCAGACGGTCACCATGCAGTACAGCGGTGCCGCCTGGAAGATCAACGAGGGCAAGAAGAAGGCCGAGCTGTTCGACTCGTCCTGGAAGAGCGGTCAGCCGTTCACGACGCCGATCGGTGCCGGCCGGGTCATCAAGGGCTGGGACGAGGGTCTCGTCGGCAAGCACGTCGGTGACCGGGTGCTCCTGGTGATCCCGCCGGAGCAGGCGTACGGCAAGAAGGCCCAGGGCAAGACCCTGCCGGCCAACTCGACGCTGGTCTTCACGGTGGACATCCTCGCCGCGCACTGAGCCGTCGCGCACCGCGCCGGGGAAGATGGCAGACTGTCCCGGTTGCAGAGCAGTCAACAAGCAGGAGCGCTTCACGTGAACATCGACAAGCCCGAGGTCGACTTCCCGATCGGTGACGCACCGACGGACCTCCAGATCGAGGAGATCTGGGAGGGCGACGGGGCCGTCGCCAAGGCCGGCGACTTCGTGAAGGTCCACTACGTGGGTGTGTCCTTCTCCACCGGCGAGGAGTTCGACGCCTCCTGGAACCGGGGCAACCCGCTGGAGTTCCAGCTCGGCGCCGGTCAGGTCATCGCGGGCTGGGACAAGGGCGTGCAGGGCATGAAGGTCGGCGGCCGCCGTCGGCTGACCATCCCGGCGCACCTCGCGTACGGCGACCGTGGCGCCGGTGGCGGCCGCATCGCCCCCGGCGAGACGCTGATCTTCGTGTGTGACCTGATGGGCGTCTGAGTCAGTCACACTCCGACCGCAAGCGGTCAACCGAAGGCCCATGCCTCCTGGCATGGGCCTTCGGCTTTTGCCAGGACACGCCCGAGCGGTACGGTCGTCCGTCGGGAGTCACCTGAGGAGAGGGCGTCGATGGCGATTGCCAAGGCCGAGCGGCTGATGAATCTGGCGCTGTGTCTGCTCGGAACGCGGCGCCCGCTGAGCAAGCGTGAGCTGCGCGGATCCATCGAGGCCTATCTCGAGGCGGGCAGCGACGATTCCTTCAACCGGATGTTCGAGCGCGACAAGGACGATCTGCGCGAACTCGGCCTGGTCATCGAGACCGTGGAGAACCTGGACGGCGAGGTCGGCTATCTGGCCGGCCGCGACAGCAACCGGCTGCCGCCCGTCACGCTCGACGCTGAGGAGGCCGCCGCCCTCGGTCTCGCCGCGAAGGTCTGGCAGCAGGCCCGCCTCGCGGGAGCGGCGAGCGGCGCCCTGCAGAAGCTGCGCGCGGCCGGGATGCCCGAGGAAATGGACCCGTACGAGAGCCATGGCGCGCTCGAGCCGCGGATCCCGGCGCACGAGGCGTCCTTCGAGCCGCTGATGCTGGCCTGCCGCGACCGGCGCCCCGTCGTCTTCGACTACCGCAAGGCCACGGCCGCCCGGCCCGAGCAGCGGCACGTCGAGCCGTGGGCCCTGGAGTGCTGGCGCGGCCACTGGTACCTCGCGGGCTTCGACCGCGACCGGCAGGCCGAGCGGGTGTTCCGGCTGTCCCGGATCACCGGCAAGGTGCGCTCCCGGGCCGGACAGTTCAAGGCGCGGGTGCCGGACGTGGTGACCGTGCGGGAGACCGTGGCGAGCTGGGCGGGGGAGACCGCCGACCGCTCCGCGCTGATCAGGCTGCGGGCGGGAGCGGGCTATCCGCTGCGCGCCAAGGCCGCCTCCGTGCGCGAGCTCGGTGACGGCTGGGACGAGGTGGAGATCCCGTACGGGCACGGGCTCGACGCCTGGCTCGTGGAGTTCGGCCCGGACGTGGTGGTGCTGGAGCCCGCCGAGCTGCGGGCCGATGTCGTGGACCGGCTGCGCGCCGTGGCCAAGGGCTGAGGGGGAGTACGTACAAGCATGGCTTCCAACGCCATTGACCAGACCCGGCGGATGTTGTCCCTGGTGACGTATCTGCGTGAGCGCCCCGGCGCGCGCGTGGAGGATGTCGCGCGGGCGTTCGGCATCACCGAGGACGAGCTGATCTCCGACCTGGACGTGCTGCCGCTGTGCGGGACGAGCTTCCGCGGCGGCGATCTGCTGGACATCGACACCGACGGCGACCGCATCTGGTGGCACAACCCCGACGATGTCGCGGAGCCGCTGCGGATCGCGGCCGACGAGGCGACGGCGCTCCTTGTGGCGGCCCGCGCGGTGGCGACGCTGCCGGGGCTGCGGGAGAGCGACCGGCTCGCGCTGCTGCGGGCGACCGCGAAGCTGGAGGCCGCGGCCGGTGAGGTCGCCGGTGCGAGCGCGCGCCTGAGTGTCACCTTCGAGTCGGAGGGCGGCGTCTTCGCGGACGTCGACCGGGCGATCTCGGAGCGGCGCCGGCTGTGGATCCGCTACTACTCGCCCGCGCGGGACGAGGTGACCGAGCGGGAGATCGACCCGATCCGGCTCGTGAGCGTGGGCCACACCTACGTAGAGGCGTGGTGCCGGCGTTCGGAGGCGCGGCGGACGTTCCGTCTCGACCGGGTCGCCGAGATCAAGGTCCTGGACGAGCCGTCGGCGCCGCCGGAGGTCGAGCTGCGGGACCTGTCCGAGGGGCTCGTGCAGCCCGCGGCCGAGGACCCCGAGGTGGTCGTCGAGGTCGGTCCCGGCGGGCGCTGGGTCGCCGAGTACTACCCGCACGACAGCGCCGAGGAGCTGCCGGACGGCGGGCTGCGGATCACGCTGCGCACGCCGGACCCGTCCTCGCTGCGCAGGCTCGCGCTGCGGCTCGGCAGGGACGGACACATCGTGGCGCCCGCCGAGCTGGCGACCAGCGCGCGGGACGCCGCGCGCCAGGCGCTCGCGGCGTACGACGGGGTGGCGTGAGGGAGTTGGGCGAGCCCCCGGATTCCCGGCGACGCGGCGCGACGTACGGTGCACAACGGACAAAAGGTACGAGGTGTGTGACATGACTGGTGTGGCCGGTTTCACTGACATTGCCGAAATGCCCGCCACGGCGTCCACCGTGGCGCCCGTCGTCTTCAGGGCCGCCTGCCCCGACTGCCGCGCCCGCTTCGAACTGGCCGCGTCGGCGATCCGGTTGGCGATCGGGGGCAGCAGCCGCACCACGTTCTACTCGTTCACCTGCCCCGAGTGCGAGACCTCGGTGCGCAAGCCCGCGGGCGAACGCATCATCGAACTCCTCACCGGTGGCGGGGTGCGCACGCTGCGCCTCCACCAGACCGTCTAGGCTCGGCGCATGTTCTGGGCGATGCTGGCGGTTGCTGTGGGGTTCGTGGGGCTCGCCGTGCTGGCGGTCCTCGCGGTGCGGGTCTTCGTCGAGGCGCAGCGCCTCGGGCGTCAAGTGGCCGACACCACGCAGCGGATCAACCGTGCGGCGGAGGACCTCGAGCGGGCTGCGGTGGGCGTCGCGAAGGCCGGCGGCGACGTGGCCTGACGGCTCGTCGGCGCCCTCGGCGGGAGCGTGGAAAGCGCTTTACCGCCGCGGCCTGTCCCGTTGTCGGGGTCGGCGGGTACGCTCCCTTTGGCGGTCCGGTAGTGAGGCGCGGTCCGCAATTGGGAGGACGCACGGGCATTGCCTCGTGTTTACCCCCACGGGATACGATCGCTGCCAGCACGGTGGTCGGACAACAGTCCGAGGTCCGATCGGTACCGGCAGCCCCGCCCCCTGCCGCCTCAGTGAGAAGGTAAACGGATATGTTCGGAAGGCTCGGTGCACCCGAGATCATCCTGATCCTCGTAGTGGTCATTCTGCTGTTCGGCGCGAAGAAGCTTCCCGACATGGCGCGTTCGCTGGGCAAGTCCGCCCGCATCCTCAAGAGCGAGGCCAAGGCCATGAAGAGCGAGGGCGGCGACAAGTCGGCCGCGCCCTCCGACCCGCCGCAGGACGCCTCGACGCCGGCGCAGCGCACCATCAAGGCGGCCCCCGGTGACGTGGACAGCTCGCGTCCCGTGAACGAGCAGACGAACCAGACGACCAAGAGCTGATCGAAGGCCGCCCCTGCCATGGCGGCCTGCCGCACGAGATGAGGACGTGGGTTGCTCAAGTCTGCCCGCAAACAGGAGAAGGATCCCGAGGGGCGGATGCCGCTCGCGGAGCACCTGCGTGAGCTCCGCAACCGGCTCGCGAAGGCGCTCCTGGCCATCGTCGCGATCACGGTCGTCGCCGCGTTCTTCTACAACGACATCATCAACCTGATCACCCGGCCGATCCTCGACTCGGTCGGCTGCGAGCAGTCGTTCTCGGAGCTGGCGAAGTCCTCGTCGGACAAGCCCTGCGCCCAGATCACGCTCAACGGTCTGCTGACCCCCTTCACGCTCGCGCTGAAGGTGTCGTTGATGGCCGGTGTCGTGGCGGCATCCCCGGTCTGGCTGTTCCAGCTCTGGGGCTTCGTGGCACCCGGACTGCACCGGCACGAGAAGAAGTACGCGTACGCCTTCGTGGGCACGGGCGCGCCGCTCTTCGTCGCCGGCGCGTACTTCGCCTACTCGGTGCTGCCGACGACGGCGAAGGTCCTCATCGAGTTCACTCCGGGCAATGCCCAGAACCTGCTGCCGCTCGACGACCTGCTCGACCTCGTGCTGCGCATGGTGCTCGTCTTCGGCCTCGCCTTCGAGCTGCCGCTGCTGCTCATCTTCCTCAACCTGATCGGCGCGATCACCGGCAAGCGGATGCTCGGCTGGTGGCGCGCGATGATCATGGGGATCACGGTGTTCGCCGCCATCGCGACGCCGAGCACGGACCCGCTGACCATGCTGGCGCTCGCGGGTCCCATCTGGGTCCTCTACTTCGGAGCGGTGCTCTTCTCGCTGCTCAACGACCGGCGCAGGCGGCGGAGCGAGGCCCTGGGGCCCGATGACGACGAGGCCTCCGAGCTCGACCTGACGCCCGAGGACATCGGCGAGATCGAGTCCGTCCCGGCGAGCCGGGCGCTGCCGGAGCAGGCGACCTCCGAGCGCGGGGACGTGGCGACCCGAACGGACCGGGTCAACGGTTACGACGATGTGACCTGAGGTAACTCCGGTTCGGAGCGGGGCACTTGTTAGTGTCCGCCCGTGAGCTGTGAGATCACCCTCTTCGTCAATCCCACCGCGGGACGCGGCCGGGGCGCACACGCTGCGCAGCCGGCCGCTTCGGCTTTGCGGGCCGCCGGTTTCCAGGTGCGCACCGTCGTCGGCACGGACGCGGGCGACGCCCTCGCACGCGCGCGTGCGGCGGTGGCGGAGGGGACCGGGGCGCTGGTGGCCGTCGGCGGGGACGGCCTCGTGAACCTGGCGCTGCAGGCGGTCGCCGGGACCGACACGCCGCTCGGGATCGTCGCGGTGGGCACCGGCAACGACTTCGCCCGCACCCTCGGGCTCCCGATCCGCGACCCGGCCGCGGCCGGGAGGCTCGTCGCCGACGCGCTGAAGGGCTCGCTGACCCGCGAGATCGACCTCGGCCGGATCGGCGACCACTGGTTCGGCACCGTGCTCGCCTCCGGCTTCGACTCCCGCGTCAACGACCGGGGCAACCGGATGCGGCTCCCGCTCGGCCGCTTCAAGTACGACCTGGCGATCGCGCTTGAACTGGCCACCTTCAAGGCGGTGCCGTTCAAGCTGACGCTCGACGACGGCCGTGTGCGCGAGGTCCCCGCGACCCTGATCGCCGTCGGCAACGGGACCTCGTACGGGGGCGGCATGCGGATCTGCGCGGATGCCGACATGAGCGACGGCCTCTTCGACGTGACCGTGGTCGGCGAGTGCTCCCGTACGACCCTGCTGAAGGTGTTCCCGCGCGTCTACAAGGGGACCCACCTCGACCACCCGGCGGTGAGCGTGCACCGGGCCGCGCGTGTCGAGCTGGCCGCGGAGGGCATCACGGGCTACGCGGACGGGGAGCCGGTCGGTGCGTTGCCGCTGGTCGCGCGGTGCGTGCCGGGGGCGGTGCGGATCCTCGCCGGGGACCCCGCCGGGGGCCTTGCCGGATAATGATCGTCCGATGTCAGTGGTCGTCGGTAGGCTGGAAAGCACGATGACAGAGGACCTCTCCCCGGCCGAGCGGTATGCGGCAGCCCGTCAGCGGGCCGCCGAGCAGGCCACCGCACTCGCGACCTTCCGCGAGATGTACGACTTCGGCCTCGACCCCTTCCAGATCGAGGCGTGCCAGGCGCTGGAGGCGGGCAAGGGCGTCCTGGTCGCGGCGCCCACCGGCTCCGGCAAGACGATCGTCGGCGAGTTCGCCGTACACCTTGCCCTGCAGCAGGGCAAGAAGTGTTTCTACACGACCCCCATCAAGGCCCTGTCGAACCAGAAGTACCAGGACCTCTCGAAGCGCTACGGCGCGGACAAGGTCGGCCTGCTCACGGGCGACAACAGTGTGAACAGCGACGCGCCCGTGGTCGTCATGACCACCGAAGTGCTGCGGAACATGCTCTACGCGGGCTCCCAGTCGCTCCTCGGGCTCGGCTACGTCGTGATGGACGAGGTGCACTACCTCTCCGACCGCTTCCGCGGCGCCGTCTGGGAAGAGGTGATCATCCACCTCCAGGAGTCGGTGACACTCGTCTCCCTGTCGGCGACGGTGTCGAACGCGGAGGAGTTCGGCGACTGGCTCGACACCGTGCGCGGCGACACCGAGGTGATCGTCTCCGAGCACCGGCCCGTGCCGCTGTTCCAGCACGTGCTCGCCGGGCGCCGGATGTACGACCTCTTCGAGGAGGGCGAGGGCAGCAGGAAGGCGGTCAACCCCGACCTGACGCGGATGGCGCGCATGGAGGCCAGCCGCCCCTCGTACCAGGACCGCAGACGCGGGCGGCACATGCGCGAGGCCGACAGGGAGCGGGAGCGCAGACAGCGCTCCCGGATCTGGACGCCGGGCCGCCCCGAGGTCATCGAGCGGCTCGACTCCGAGGGCCTGCTGCCCGCCATCACGTTCATCTTCAGCCGCGCCGCCTGCGAGGCCGCCGTCCAGCAGTGCCTGTACGCGGGCCTGCGGCTCAACGACGAGGACGCGCGGGCCGAGGTCCGCTCGATAGTCGAGGAGCGCACGGCGTCGATTCCCGACGAGGACCTGCACGTCCTCGGCTACTTCGAGTGGCTCGAAGGCCTGGAGCGCGGCATCGCCGCACACCACGCGGGCATGCTGCCGACGTTCAAGGAGGTCGTCGAGGAGCTGTTCGTGCGCGGCCTGGTGAAGGCCGTCTTCGCGACCGAGACGCTGGCGCTCGGCATCAACATGCCCGCCAGGTCGGTGGTGTTGGAGAAGCTCGTCAAGTGGAACGGCGAGCAGCACGCGGACATCACGCCCGGCGAGTACACCCAGCTCACGGGCCGCGCGGGCCGGCGTGGCATCGATGTCGAGGGCCATGCCGTGGTGCTGTGGCAGCGCGGCTTCAGCCCCGAGTACCTGGCGGGACTCGCGGGCACGCGCACGTACCCGCTCAAGTCGAGCTTCCGGCCCTCGTACAACATGGCGGTGAACCTGGTCGAGCAGTTCGGCCGGCACCGGTCCAGGGAGCTCCTGGAGACCTCCTTCGCCCAGTTCCAGGCGGACCGCTCGGTCGTCGGCATCTCGCGGCAGGTGCAGAAGAACGAGGAGGGGCTCGAGGGCTACAAGGAGTCCATGACCTGCCACCTCGGCGACTTCGAGGAGTACGCCCGGCTGCGGCGCGAACTCAAGGACCGCGAGACCGAGTTGGCCAAGCAGGGCGCGGCGCAGCGGCGCGCGCAGGCGGCGGCCGCGCTGGAGAAGCTGAAGCCCGGCGACGTCATCCATGTGCCGACGGGGAAGTTCGCGGGCCTCGCGCTCGTGCTCGACCCGGGCATTCCGGCCGGCCGGTCCAACGGGCACCGCGGGTTCGAGCACCACGACGGGCCGAGACCGCTGGTGCTGACCGCCGAGCGGCAGGTCAAGCGGCTCGCGTCGATCGACTTCCCGGTGCCCGTGGAGGCGCTGGAGCGGATGCGGATCCCGAAGTCGTTCAACCCGCGCTCGCCGCAGTCCCGGCGTGACCTCGCCTCCGCGCTGCGCACCAAGGCCGGCCACATCGTGCCGGACCGGCACAAGAAGAAGGGCCGCTCGCAGGCCGCCGACGACCGGGAGATCACGCGGCTGCGGGCCGAGCTGCGGGCGCATCCGTGCCACGGCTGCTCCGACCGCGAGGACCATGCGCGCTGGGCCGAGCGCTACTACCGGCTCAAGCGGGACACCGGGCAGCTGGAGCGCCGGATCGAGGGGCGCACCAACACGATCGCGCGGACCTTCGACCGCATCGTCAAGCTGCTCACCGAGATGGACTATCTGCGCGGCGACGAGGTGACCGAGCACGGCAAGCGGCTCGCCCGCCTCTACGGCGAGCTGGACCTGCTCGCCAGCGAGTGCCTGCGGGACGGCGTCTGGGAGGACCTGAACCCGGCCGAACTCGCGGCGTGCGTCTCGGCGTTGGTGTTCGAGGCGCGTGTCGCGGACGACGCGATGGCGCCCAAGCTGCCGACCGGCAAGGCCAAGGCGGCGCTCGGCGAGATGGTGCGGATCTGGGGTCGGCTCGACGCCTTGGAGGAGGAGTTCCGGATCAACCAGGCGGAGGGCGTCGGCCAGCGCGAGCCCGACCTCGGCTTCGCCTGGATCGCGTACCAGTGGGCCTCCGGCAAGGGGCTCGACGAGGTGCTGCGGGAGGCCGAGATGCCGGCCGGCGACTTCGTGCGCTGGTGCAAGCAGGTCATCGACGTGCTGGGACAGATCGCGGCGGCCGCGCCCACGGAGGGCTCGACGGTGGGGCGCAACGCGCGCAAGGCCGTGGACGCCGTGCGCAGGGGAGTCGTCGCCTACTCCTCGGTGGGCTAGGCAGCCCCGGAGCGGAAGAGGAAGCGGAAGAGGAAGCGGTACGTACGTCGGCGGGCCCACCTGGATGCCAGGGGGGGCCCCCCCCGCGGTGGGGGGGGGGGGGGGGCGCGGGCCCCCAATGTGCAAAGTTGGGGAAAGCGGCCGCGCGGGGGAATTTATGG
>NZ_JBHWKQ010000010.1:152458-235837 GCF_042730865.1 Streptomyces sp. NPDC059897
TTTTTTGTTTTTTTTTTTTTTTTTTCTTCCCCTGTTTTTTGGGGGGGGGGGCCCCCGGGTGCGCGCGGGGGCCCCCCGCCGCTGCGTTCGGGCGCGTTCGTGCGCGCGGACGCCATTGCTCCATGTGTGCGAATCGCGACCGAGCGTGTAAATGGAGCGAGTGTATTCCTGTCGTGGGGCCGATTTCAGGGCCTTGCTGAATATGACACGGCGATGATCCGGCGGGACTAAGCTCGCTCGCAGCGCACCGAGTTGGGATGAATTCGGCCGCTTGTTCTCTTATGCGCCGAAGTTCCGTGATGCGGCGTACCTCAAGTGTGCCGAAGCATCCTGAATCTCCGACGTTCCCAGACCCGACCGTTCAGAGGGCATACATGGTGAGTGTTCAATCGCCTCCCGGTGGCCGAGAAGTCCCCTATCTGCGCGTGCTGTTGCTGCCCGCCATGGTCATGGCGGCCGCCACCGGAGCAGCCGCCGCCCTGGTCACGGAGCCCGCCCGGCCGGCCGTCGCCCTGTGCGGCGCACTCGGCGTGCTCCTCGTGCTCGCCGTCTCGGCCGAGGCGGTCCGCCGCGGCCGCGTCAACAGGACACAGCGCGCCCAATACACCCGGCACGTGGCCGAGTTGGAAGCCCGGATAGCCGCCCAGGAACACCGCACGATGCGGGTGGCCAAGGAGGTCTTCCCGCACGCCCTGTACCGGATGTCCGCCGGCGACCGGCCCTACGACGCCGTCCGCAACACCTGCGACGCCGAACCCGAGTTCCGCGATGTCACGCCCGGCGAGCGCGAGTTGATGAGCCTGGCCCTGAAGCACATCGACCGGGAGATCACGATGCGGGACGCGGCGCAGCGCGCCTTCGTCTCCGTCGCCCGTCGCGTCCAGGCCATCGTGCACAAGCAGGCCGAGGAACTCCGTGAGATGGAGGAGGACCACGGCCGCAACCCGGAGGTCTTCGACGACCTGCTGCGCGTCGACCACGGCACGGCCCTGATCGGCCGCCTCGCCGACTCCGTGACCGTCCTCGGCGGCGCCCGCCCCGGGCGGCAGTGGCCCAAGCCGGTCAAGCTCTACAGCGTGCTGCGCGGCGCCATGTCGCGCATCCTCGAATACCCGCGCATCGACCTGCACGCGATCTGCGACGTGGCCATCAAGGGCGTCTCCGTCGAGCCCGTCATCCACGCCTGCGCCGAACTCCTCGACAATGCGACCCGCTACTCGCCGCCGACCACCCGCGTGCACGTCACCGCGGTCGAGGTGCAGACCGGCGTCGCCATCGAGATCGAGGACGGCGGCGTCAGCCTCAGCGAGGAGCAGCGCCGCAAGACCGAGGGCATGCTGGACAAGGCCAAGGAGGGCTACGACCTCAACGACCTCGGCGAGAACCCGCGGCTCGGCCTCGCGATCGTCGGCCGGCTCTGCGCGATGTACGACATGCAGATCTCGCTGCGCCAGTCCGCGTACGGCGGCGTGCGCGCGGTGCTCGTCGTGCCGCGCGACATGATGAGCACCCAGCACGCCCCCGGCCTCGCCCACGGCATCGGCGCCTCCGCCGTGCCCCGCGTCGACCACAAGGGCCTGCCGGTCAAGGAGGAGCCGCGACTGAAGAAGACGCGCCGCCCCACCACGGGACCCCGGCCCGTCACCGGTCCGCGCCCCTCCGCCCCGCTCGTCGCAGCGATGGAGGACGACGTACCCGTGGTCACGGAATGGCGGGCCAACGGCCTGCCGCAGCGGCGCAGGAAGTACGACACGAAGGTCATCGAGGACCAGATCATCGTGACGCCCCGCAACCCGGACCTCTCGACGCCGCCCCCGGCGGCGGAGCCCGGCCCGGCGGCGTACGGAACGCAGGCACCGGGCTCCGCACCGACCGGGCAACAGGACCACGGCGGCGCCGAACAGCCCGAACCCGGCCTGTGGGTCGAGGCCTTCATGAACGGACTGAAGCCCGAGGGGGGCCGCGCCGAGGCGGCCGACGGGGCGGGGCACCCCGCGCAGGAGCCGGAGGCCTCGGCCACGCCGCATGAAGACGCGTACAACCAGCAGGTCGACGAGGGAGACCGTCAGTGATCCAGCAACGGGCCAATTTCGACTGGATGCTCAAGGAGCTCGCCGAGTGCGTGCCCAATGTGAAGCAGGTGGTCGTGCTCTCCTCGGACGGGCTGCGCATCGCCCGCTACGGCGGTGACCCCGATGCCGCGGACCGGATCGCCGCCGCCTGCGCCGGACTTCAGTCCCTCGCCTCCGCCGTCGCCACGGAGATCCCGGAGAGCAGCGGCAAGATGAACATGGTCATCATCGAGGTCGACGGCGGCTTCTTCTATCTGATGGCCGCGGGCAAGGGCGCGTATCTCGCCGTGCTCGCCGACCAGTTCGTCGACGCGGGCCTCGTCAGCCACCAGATGCGCGACCTCGTCATCCGGATCGGCGCCCACCTGACGAGCCCGCCCCGGCGCAACGGCCAGACCGTATGACGCACCGTCCCCCCGAACCCCCGTTCCGGGAACCGCCGCCCAAACGCGAGCGCCGGGCGCAGCAGGGCGACGGAAAGCCCGACCCCGAGCGCCTGTACGTCATCACGGGCGGCACCGACGGCAGCGACCGCGCGCCGCTCGACCTGGTGACCCTGGTCGTGGCGCGCGGCGACCCGCCGCCGGCGTCGCCGCCCGAGCAGGCCGCCGTCATCCGCCTGTGCAAGACGCCTTTGTCGACGGCTGAGATCTCGGCCTACCTCCAACTGCCGTTCAGCGTGGTCACCGTGCTGCTCGGCGAACTCCTCGCGGCCGAGCTGGTCCAGGCGCGCGCGCCGGTGATCCGAGGCGCGGTCGCGGACCGTTCCCTTCTCGAAGCGGTGATGCATGGACTACAGAAGCTCTGACAGCACGGCCGGGGGCGACACGGCGATGAGCGTGCACATCCCGGGGCCCCGGGCCGAGGAACGACTCCCCGACACCGTCACGTCGGCCGTGAAGATCGTCATCGTGGGCGGCTTCGGCGTCGGCAAGACCACCATGGTCGGCTCCGTGAGCGAGATCCGCCCGCTCACCACCGAAGAGACCATGACGCAGGCGGGCATCGGCGTCGACGACAACTACGGTTCGGAGACCAAGACCGCCACCACCGTGGCCATGGACTTCGGCCGCATCGGCATCACCGAGGAGCTCGTCCTCTACCTCTTCGGCACGCCGGGGCAGGAGCGGTTCTGGTTCCTGTGGAACGGCCTGTTCGAGGGCGCGCTCGGTGCCGTCGTGCTCGTCGACACCCGCCGCCTCGAGGTCAGCTTCGACGTGATCGGGCGGCTCGAGGAGCGCGGAGTGCCGTTCGTGATCGCCAACAACGCCTTCCCCGACGGGCCGCGCTACCCCACCGAGGAGCTGCGCAAGGCGCTCGACCTGGACCCGCACGTCCCCATCGTCGAGTGCGACGTGCGCCGCAGGGCGTCGAGCCGCGAGGTGCTGCTCACGCTGATGCGCTTCCTGCACGAGATGGCCCTGCACCGCGCCTGACGCCTCATCAACAGCCCTATTGCCGCACGTAGTCCGCTTCTTCTTCCGTCGAACCACACCGACCGGAGCATTCCCGTGACGTCACCCTCCCAGCCGCCTCAGTCGCCCACCGCATTCGACGCACTCGGAGACTCCCCGCTCGCACCGCCCGGCTGCCCCGCCCACGCCCTCGGCCCCGACGGCCTTCGCCGGCTCTACGGTCCCGAGGCGGACGCGGACCTCGCCGGTGTCTACGAGAAACTCCGCGCCGAGTACGGCCCGGTCGCCCCGGCGCTGATCCACGAGGACGTACCCATGTGGGCGGTGCTCGGGCACACCGAGAACCTCCAGATGGTGAGCACCACCTCCCTGTTCAACCGGGACTCCCGGAACTGGACCGCCGTCAAGGACGGCACCGCGGGGCCCACGCACCCGCTCGCCCCGGTCTTCACCTGGCAGCCCATGTGCGCGATGGAGGAGGGTGCCGAGCATCTGCGGCTGCGCAGCCCGGTCACCGCCGCCGTCGAGACCGTCGAGCACCGTGAGCTGCGCCGCTCCATCAACAGGGCCACGCAGGAGATCATCAACCGGTTCTCCGAGCGCGGCCGCTGCGAGGTCGTCAGCGAGTTCGCCGAGCACCTCCCGATGATGGTGATGCTGGAGATGCTCGGCGCCCCCGAGGCGTACAGCGAACGCATCGTGCAGGCCACCCGCGATCTGCTCAAGGGCGGCGAGTCGGCGATCGCGTGCAACGAGTACCTGATGGGCATCCTGACGGACCTCGCCGTGCGGCGCCGCGCCGCGCCGCTCGAGGACGACTTCACCAGCACCCTGATCACCTCCCCCTCCGCGCTCAGCGACGAAGAGGTCGCGCAGACGCTGCGGCTCATCCTCATCGCCACGTACGAGGGTTCGGCCAACCTCATCGCGAACGTGCTGCGCGTGGTGCTCACCGACCCCCGGTTCCGCGCGCGGCTCAACGGCGGGCAGATGACCGTGCCGGAGGCGGTCGAGCAGTCGCTGTGGGACGAGCCTCCGTTCAGCGCCAACGTCGGCTACTTCGCCAAGGCGGACACGGAGCTGGGCGGGCAGCGCATCCGGGCAGGGGACGGCCTGATCTTCGGCATCCAGCCGGGCAACGCGGACCCGAGGGTGCGGCCCGAACCCGGCGCCCACATGATGGGCAACCGCTCGCACCTGGCGTTCGGCGGCGGCCCGCACGAGTGCCCCGGGCAGGACATCGGGCGTGCGGTGGCGGAGATCGGGGTCGACGCGTTCCTGATGCGGCTGCCCGACGCCGAACTCGAGATCCCCGAAAGCGAGTTGAGGTGGACCTCGACGATCATGGGGCGGCATCTGGTGGAGCTGCCGGTGGACTTCTCGGCGCGTCCGCCGCAGGACGTGAAGTCCCAGCCGGGCCAGCTGCCGACGCAGCGGCCCGACTGGAAGATCACTTCGGGCTCGTTGCCCATGCCGCCGCCGACCCCGACGACGCCCGTGGCCCCGCCCGCCGCGCCTGCGGCCCCCGAGCCGGCCGCGCAGCCGCCGTACTCGTACGCGCAGCCGAACCCGCAGGGGACGGTCAAGCTCGGCGCGTGGCAGCGCTTCCTGCGCTGGTGGCGCGGTGAGTGAGCCGGTGTCCTAGGCCGGTCCCCGCTCCCACTCCTCGTACGAGGTCCAGGCCGCCAGTTCCCTCCGGCTCACGAAGCGGTGCTCGCGGCCGCTCACCGGGTCCGTGAACTCCAGGGTCCGGGAGAGGAGTTGCAGGGGGCGCCGGAAGTCGTCGTCCGCCGCGCGCTCGGCGACTTCCGGGAAGAACGGGTCGCCGAGGATCGGCAGGCCGACCCGGTTCATGTGGACGCGCAACTGGTGCGTGCGGCCGGTGTGCGGGGTCAGGCGGTACAGCGCCAGGTCCCCCTTGCGCTCGGCGAGTTCGATGCGGCTCTCGGCGTTCGGCTCGCCACCCGGCACCTCGAAGGCGGGGAGCCTGCCGGGCTCCTTCTCGATCCGGCCGCGCAGGGTGACGGGGAGCTCCACCCCCGGGTCGTACGCGGCGACGGCCTCGTACCGCTTGGTGACCCGCCGGTCGCGGAACAGGGTCTGGTAGGGGCCGCGCTCCTCGGGCCGCACCACGAACAGGACGAGCCCGGCCGTGAGGCGGTCCAGGCGGTGGGCCGGGCTCAGCCGCTCGATGCCGAGGTCGCGGCGGAGCCGGGCGAGCACCGTCTCGGTGACATGGCTGCCGCGCGGCGTCGTGGCGAGGAAGTGCGGCTTGTCGGCGATCACGATGTGCTCGTCGCGGTACACGACCTCGACGGGGAACGGCACGGGGACCTCGGGCGCGAGCTCGCGGTGGAACCACACGCTGCCGCCCACCTCGTAGGGGCTGTCGGAGGTGACCGGGCGTCCGTCCGCGGTCACGAAGGCGCCCTGCGCGATCATCCGGTCGATCACGGTGTCCTCGGCGGGCAGCGTGTGCACGAGGTGATCGCGGACGGTGCGCCCCGGGCCGCCCTCCGGCATCCGTACGCGGACGGCGTCGATG
The DNA here is from genome assembly GCF_042730865.1 of Streptomyces sp. NPDC059897. Lineage (NCBI taxonomy): Bacteria > Bacillati > Actinomycetota > Actinomycetes > Kitasatosporales > Streptomycetaceae > Streptomyces > Streptomyces sp. NPDC059897. The sequence goes on from NZ_JBHWKQ010000010.1 coordinate 158,491, forward strand.
CCTTCGCGCTGCGGGAGCGGGGAGGGCGGCGGGGCGGGGCGCTTGCGTCTTCTCACAGAGGGAAAGGGTACGGCGGCGGGGGCGGCGGATCAGGCCTCCTGCTCGGCCTCCACCTGCGCGTTCCAGTCGCGCTTCGAGGCCTGCCAGCCGTCCTCGTTGTGCCCGAGGCGCCAGTAGCCGGAGATCGACAGGTCCTCGCGGGGGATCTCGCGGTCGATCCGCAGATGCCGGCGCAGCTCCTTCACGAAGCCCGCCTCGCCGTGCACGAACACATACGGGCGGCCCTCGGGGAAGTCGAGCCCGGTCACCGCCCCGATGAGCGCCTGCCCGATCGGGCGGCCCGCGCGGTGCAGCCACGTGACCTCGGCGGGGGAGTCGATCTTCTGCTCCTCCTCGGGGCCCTCGACCTCGACGAAGACGTGTGCCCGCGCGCCCTCGGGCAGCGCCTCGACGGCGGCGGCGATCGCCGGCAGGGCGCTCTCGTCACCGGCGATCAGGTGCCAGTCGGCCGTCGGGTCGGGGTGGTAGGCGCCGCCGGGGCCCATCAGATGGATGATCTCGCCCCCTTCGACGCCGGCGGCCCACGGACCGGCCAGGCCCTGGTCCCCGTGCACCACGAAGTCCAGGGTGAGCTCGAGGGCCTTCGGGTCCCAGGTGCGCACCGTGTACGTACGCGTCACGGGCCACTGGTCGCGGGGCAGCTCCTCGCGGATCCGGGCCATGTCGAAGGGCTCCTCGTAGGTCACCCCGGCCGGGGCGAAGAGCAACTTCACGTAGTGGTCGGTGTGTTCGAGCTCCTGCGGGAAGTCCGCGAGCCCCTCACCGCCGAGCACCACCCGCCGCATGTGAGGTGTGAGGCTCTCGGCGCGCACGACCTGCGCGGAGCGGGCCTTGCGGGGCGGGCGTGCGGGGCGCTCGGCCATGGGGCGGTCTCCCTTGATCCACAGTTAGTTAGGTATACCTAAGCTAACACCTCATTCCGAGAGGGTGCCGAGGAGGCGCTGCAAAGAACCTCCCAAGCCCCAGCGGGCCGCCAACTCCTCAAGGGCCGCGGCGTCGTGCGGCTCGCGCGGCAGCGCCGTGTCCACCTCCGGAAGCGGTACGTCGCCCGCGACACGCACCACCGTCGGCGCCACCGCCAGGTACGGGCGCGCCTCGTCGAGCCGCTTGCGCTGCGTCGGCGTCAGCTTCGACTTCGGGTCGTCGACAGCCGCCATGATCCCGGCCAGGTCCCCGTAGCTCGCGAGCAGCTTCGCCGCCGTCTTCTCGCCGACTCCGGGCACGCCCGGCAGTCCGTCGCTCGGGTCGCCGCGCAGCAGCGCCATGTCCGCATAGCCGGAGCCGTCCACCCCGTACTTCTCGCGGAGCAGGTCCTCGTCCGTCACCTGCAGTGTGCCGACGCCCTTCAGCGGGTACAGCACGCGCCGCTCCAGCTTGTCGTCGACCAGCTGGAAGAGGTCGCGGTCGCCGGTGACGATGTCGACGGGGCCCTCGGCCCGCCCCGTGAACGTACCGATCACGTCGTCCGCCTCGTAGCCCTCCACGCCCACGCGCGCGATGCCCACCGCGTCGAGCACCGCCTCGATGACGGGGACCTGGGGGGAGAGGGTGTCGGGGATCTCCTCCTCGTCCGGCGAACCGGTGGGCGTCTCCTCGGCGACGCGGTGCGCCTTGTAGGAGGGGATCAGGTCGACGCGCCACTGGGGGCGCCAGTCCGCGTCCATGCACGCCACCAGGTGGGTGGGCCGGTGGTCGTGCACGAGGCGGGTGATGAATTCGAGGAGTCCGCGCACCGCGTTCACCGGGGTGCCGTCCGGGGCCTTCACCGAGTCCGGCACCCCGAAATAGGCCCGGAAGTACAGAGATGCGGTGTCGAGCAGCATCAGGCGCCGGTCCGCCGCCGCTCCTGTCGTGGATGTCGTCTGGGTCACGTTCGCATCATGCCTGACGCCACCGACAGTCACCGACCGTAAGTGCGTGATCAGTGTGAGTGAACACACTGTGAACTGGGTAACTCCGCTGTTTGTTTCAGGTAAACGGGGGCAGGCGCCGCCACGGAGCGGTGCCGGTACGTACTTCAACTATTGAGGTCGACCGGTCAGGCGGACGGATCCGTATCGCTCTACGGCCCGCCGGCGGGGGAGGCGGGCCGTGTTGTTTCGACCCGAGAGGTGTATGTGTCCAGGCTTGAAGCCGAAGACCTGTACAAGGTGTTCGGCAGACGACCCGATGAGGCTGTGGAGAAGCTCCGCAGCGGTGCAGACCGTGAGGAGCTGCGCGCGGAGGGAACCACGGCCGCTGTGATCGACGCGTCGTTCACGGTCGAGTCCGGCCAGATCTTCGTCGTCATGGGTCTGTCGGGATCCGGTAAGTCCACCCTCCTGCGCATGCTGAACGGACTCCTGGAGCCGACCGCGGGACACGTCCGCTTCGACGGACAGGACCTGACGGCGCTGGCTCCCAAGGAGCTGCGCCAGGTGCGCTCCCACAAGATCAGCATGGTGTTCCAGCACTTCGCGCTGTTCCCGCACCGCTCCGTCATGGAGAACGCGGCCTACGGCCTCGAGGTGCAGGGCGTTCCCCGCGCCGAGCGCGAGGAGCGGGCGATCGAGGCGCTGCGCCTCGCGGGCCTCGAAGGGTGGGAGAAGTCCTTCCCCGACGAGCTGTCCGGCGGTATGCAGCAGCGTGTGGGCCTGGCCCGCGCGCTCGCCACCGACGCCGACCTGCTCCTCATGGACGAGTCGTTCAGCGCGCTCGACCCGCTGATCCGGCGCGACATGCAGGACCAGCTTCTTGAGCTGCAGAAGACGCTGAAGAAGACGATCGTCTTCATCACCCACGACCTCAACGAGGCCATGCGTCTGGGTGACAACATCGCGGTCATGCGCGACGGTCGCATCGTCCAGATCGGGTCCGCCGAGGACATTCTCGTCACGCCGGCCAACGATTACGTGGCCTCCTTCACGCAGGACGTCGACCGCTCCCGCGTGCTGAGCGCGAGCGCGATCATGGCCGACGCGGAAGACGGCTACGACATGGCCGATGCCCCGGCGAAGGTCCACAAGGACGCGCCGATCATCGACCTGTTCACGCCGTGCTCGAGGAGCGAGATACCCGTCGCCGTCGTCGACGACGAGGGCAAGCTCCAGGGCGTGGTGCCGCGCGAGCGGCTGCTCGCCGTGCTCGGCGAGCCGATGAAGACCGTCGAGAACGGTACGAACGGTGAGGCCGCCGGCCTCACGAAGGACAAGAAGGACGCCGTCCCGTCGCCGCGTGGCGAGGGCGACGAGCCTGCCGAGAAGGTGAATGCCGGTGCCTAGGATTCCCTTCGGTGACTGGGTCAACAGCATCGTCCAGTGGATGCTGACCCACCTCGACTGGCTGTTCGGCTTCTTCGAGAGCATCTTCAACGGCGTCTACGACGGCCTGACCGAGCTCCTCCAGGCCCCCGAGCCGCTCCTGCTGGCGGGCATCTTCGCCGTCATCGCGTTCTGGCTGCGCGGCACACTCGGCGCCGTACTGACCTTCGTCGGGCTCTGGTTCATTCAGAACCTCGAGCTGTGGGACGAAGCGATGATGACGCTGTCGCTCGTCCTCGTGTCGACGATCATCGCGCTGATCATCGGTGTGCCGCTCGGTATCTGGGCGGCCCGCTCCAACCGGATCAGCAACCTGTTCCGTCCGGTCCTCGACCTGATGCAGACGCTGCCGGCGATGGTCTACCTGATCCCCGCCATCCTCTTCTTCGGCTCGGGTGCCCCGGCCGGTATCGTCGCGACGCTGATCTTCGCGGTGCCGCCGGGCGTGCGCATGACCGAGCTGGGCATCCGGCAGGTCGACAAGGAGCTGGTGGAGGCCGCCGACGCGTTCGGCACCAAGCCCAGCAACACCCTGTGGCGCGTGCAACTGCCGCTGGCGCTGCCGACGATCATGGCCGGTGTCAACCAGGTCATCATGCTGGGCCTGTCGATGGCCGCCATCGCGGGCATGGTCGGCACCGGCGGTCTCGGTGGTTCCGTCAACGAGGCCATCGGCCAGCTGAACGTGGGCCTCGGCGCCGAGGCCGGTATCTCCATCGTGATCCTCGCGGTCTACCTGGACCGTATGACCAGCTCGCTCGGTCAGCAGGTCTCCCCGCTGGGCCGCCGCGCGCTGGCCAAGCTGCGTGCCACGCACGGCCTGAAGATCTGGTCGTACCGCCCCCGCCCGGCCGTCGCCGTGGTCGGTGTCGTCGTCCTCGCGCTCGTCGCGGGCGGCATGGGCATGTTCGGCCAGAACAACGCCGCGACCTCCCCGACGGCCGCGTCCACCAACGTGGGCCAGGGCAAGAAGATCTCCATCGGCTACATCCCGTGGGACGAGGGCGTCGCCTCGACGTTCCTGTGGAAGGAGATCCTCGAGCAGCGCGGCTTCGACGTCGAGACCAAGCAGTTCGACGCCGGCCCCCTCTACACGTCGCTCGCCGACGGCAGCGTCGACTTCCAGACCGACTCGTGGCTGCCGACGACGCACGCCCAGTACTGGAAGAAGTACGGCAAGGACCTCGAGGACCTGGGTTCCTGGTACGGCCCGACGTCCCTGGAGCTGGCGGTGCCTTCGTACATGAAGGACATCAAGTCCATGGAGGACTTGAAGGGCCAGGCCGACAAGTTCGACGGCAAGATCACCGGCATCGAGGCCAGCGCCGGCGAGATGCAGCTGCTGAAGAGCAAGGTCCTCAAGGAGTACGGCCTCGACAAGGAGTACAAGGTCGTCGACAGCTCGACGCCGGCCATGCTGGCGCAGCTGAAGCGTGCCTACGCGGCGAAGAAGCCGATCGTCACGACGCTGTGGTCGCCGCACTGGGCGTACAACGACTACAAGCTCACCAAGCTCAAGGACCCGAAGGGTGCCTGGGGCAAGGGCGACGGGGTGCACTCGCTGGCCCGCAAGGGCTTCGGCAAGGAGTTCCCCGAGGTCAACAAGTGGGTCAAGAACTTCAAGATGAGCGAGAAGCAGCTCACGAGTCTTGAGGCCGAGATCAACAAGGTCGGCAAGGGCAAGCAGCCCGAGGCCGTCAAGGCGTGGCTGAAGAAGAACCCCGGCTTCGTCAACAAGGTGGCCCCGGTCGAGCAGGGCACCCCGGCCGAGGCCAAGCGCCCGGTGAACGTCGCCTGGTTCCCCTGGGACGAGGACGTCGCCGTCACGTACCTCTGGAAGAACGTTCTGGAGAAGAAGGGCTACAAGCTCAACCTGAAGCAGATGGACGTCGGCCCGGTCTACACCGGCCTCGCCAGTGGTGACCTCGACGTCAACTTCGACGCCTGGCTGCCGTACGCGCAGAAGAACTACTGGGACGCGAACAAGAAGAACCTGAAGGATCTGGGCAGCTGGTACAGCCCGACCTCGCTCGAAGTCGCCGTCCCGTCGTACGTGAAGGGCGTCAAGTCCCTCGCGGACCTGAAGGGCAAGGGCAAGACCTTCGACGGCAAGATCATCGGTATCGAGCCCGGTACCGGCGTCATGAACACCGCCAAGAAGGACGTCCTGCCCGGCTACGGCCTGGACAAGGAGTACAAGGTCGTCGACGGCTCCACGCCGGCGATGCTCGCCGAGCTGAAGCGCGCGTACGCCAAGAAGGAGCCGGTCGCGGTTCTGCTCTGGTCGCCGCACTGGGCGTACAGCGACTACAAGCTGACGAAGCTCGCCGACCCGAAGAAGAAGTTCGGTGTGGGCAACACGATCCGGACGATCTCCCACAAGGACTTCCCCAGCAAGTACCCGCAGCTCACGAAGTGGTTCAAGGACTTCAAGATGAGCGAGGACGAGCTGGCGAGCCTGGAGTCCGAGATCAAGACGCAGGGCCAGGGCCAGGAGGAGGAAGCCGTCTCCAAGTGGCTCGAGTCGCACCAGGACGTCGCGAAGCGGATGACCGCTTCCTGACCGCCTTGTGAGGCATGACCGACCGTGAGGGGCGGGCTCCCGTGAGGGGGCCCGCCCCTCACGGCGTTTCTGCCGCTCACATGAAACCGCGGGGTGAACATGCGTAGGGTGCATTCAAACGAACCGGGCACATGATGAACCGGGCGCAGGGTGAACCAGTCGCACGGTGCACCGGCGCATGAACAGGGAAACGCACAGGGCAACCGGCGGGAGGGAGCGGAAGTCATGGACGAACACAAGGAATCACTTCGCGTGGGCGCGGCCGTCCGGCGTCGTCGTCGTTCCCTCGAGCTGACCCTTTCGGCCGTCGCCGAGCGCAGCGGCCTGTCGGTGCCGTTCCTGAGCCAGGTCGAGAACGAGCGGGCGCGGCCCAGCCGTCGCTCCCTGGAGAAGGTCGCCGACGCGCTCGGCACCACCGCCGTCGAGCTCCTCGCCGCCGCCGACCCGGCCCGCACCGTGGACCTGGTGCGCGCGGACGACCCGTCGGTGGAGAGCGGTTCGGGGGAGGACGCGGACGGGTTCGTCGTACGGTCCCTGGTCCGCGGCCACCACCAGATGCACGCCCAGGAGTTCGTCGGCGACCACGATCCGGGCCGCGAGTTCCAGCTCCGCAACGACGTGCTGATGCATGTGACCGAGGGCGCCGTCGAGGTCGAGGCGGAGGGGCGCGCGTACCGGCTCGTCCGCGGTGACACCCTGTATCTGACCGGTGGCGTGCGGCACCGGTGGCGGGCGACCGTGCCCGACGCGCGTGTGGTCGTCGTGGCCGTCGCCGAGCACATCGACGCGGTCGACGAGCCGGGCCCGAAGTAGGCCGCGCGGTCGTGCGTGTCGTCTCGCTCGTGCCGTCCCTGACGGAGGCGGTCGCCGTGACGCTGCCCGGAGTGCTCGTCGGCGCGACCGACTGGTGCACGCATCCGGCGGGGCTCGACGTGACCCGGATCGGCGGCACCAAGAACCCCGACGTGCGGGCCGTTCTCGCCCTGCGCCCCGACCTCGTCGTCGCGAACGAGGAGGAGAACCGGGGGCCGGACCTCGCGGCGCTGCGCGCGGCGGGCGTCGAGGTGCTGGTCACCGAGGTGCGTGAACTGCCGCAGGCCGTACGGGAGTTGGACCGGGTGCTGCGGGCCTGCGGGGCGGCGGCGCGGCCGGAGTGGCTGGACGCGGCGGAGGCCGCCTGGGGCGAACTCCCGGTGCCGGGGCGCCGGTTGACCGCCGTCGTGCCCATCTGGCGACGGCCCTGGATGGTGCTCGGCCGGGACACCTTCGCGGGGGACCTCCTCGCGCGGCTCGGCGTCGACAACGTGTACGCGGACCACGCCGAGCGCTACCCGCGCGTCCCGCTCGACGAACTCCGGGCCCGGAACGCGGACGTGGTGGTCCTCCCGGACGAGCCGTACCGCTTCACCGAGGACGACGGCCCGGAGTGCTTCGAGGGACCGAGCGCCCTGGTCGGCGGACGCCATCTCACCTGGTACGGGCCGTCGTTGGCGGAAGCGGCGGGCGTGCTCAACGCGGCGCTGCGAGCAGCCGTCCGCTGAGCACGCCGCGCGCCGTGTGGGCCGCGGCGACCGACCAGACCGCCACCAGACCCACGTAGAGGACGACCGCGAGGCCGTCGAACGCCGCGAGGCCCGTGTGCTTGCCCAGGCCCTCCGCGCCGGTCACGCAGGTGCCGACGGGGAAGGTGAACGCCCACCACGTCATCGCGAAGCCCATGCCCCGGCGCCGCGCCCGCGCCACCATCGCCAGGGCGAGCGCCAGCCACAGCAGTGCGAAGCCCAGCACCGGCACCCCGTACAGCACGGCGAACGCGGTGAAGCCGTCGGCGTACGACGCGGGGAGCACACCGCCCGCGACGTCGGCGAACTTGTTGGCGGCCGTCGTCGACTGGCCCAGCGGGCCGAGCACGAGGAACAGCGTCGGGGTCAGCAGCAGCGGCAGCGGGCCCGCCGTGACGAGCCGCGCGAAGATCACCGGCAGCATCACCAGGGTCGCGAGCAGGCTCAGGCCGAACATGGCGTAGCAGGCGAACAGGAAGGTCTGCTGCGCCTGCCCGGCCGGCAGCTGCGGCACGAGGAGCGGGCCCACCGCCGCCGACACCATCGGCGCGACGACCGGCAGCAGCCACACCGGGGAGGCCTCATCGGCGGCGATGCGATGCCGGACCACCATCAGATACGGGATGGCGACCGCCGCGACGAGACCGATGACCGTGCCGGTGACGAACAGCACGGTGTCCACGGCGACGGCGGCTTCGCGACCGAGCCAGTCCTGTCCGACGAGCAGCGTGCCCGCGCCCACCGCGAGGAGCGCCATCGACAGGCAGCCGTAGAACGGAGCGGCCGTCGGGTCGAGCAGCTGCTCCCTCGCCCGGTCGCGGTGGTGCGTCCAGTGCAGGGCGCGGGCGCCGAGGAGGACGAGAAGCAGCACGAACGACAGGGCCCACACCACCGTGAGGGCGGTGCGCAGGCCCGGGAACCCGACGGGCAGGGTGGCGCCCGCGTTAGCGATGATCGCTGTGCCCATGACGGCGGCGTACCAGTTCGGGCCGAGCTGCCGGACGGCGGCGCGGACGCCGGTCGAGGGGACGGGGAGGGTGCGGGGTGAAGGGTGGGCGGCGGTGACCATGGTCCTACGGTCCCGCCGACCATCGGCACCCACCAGGGACGATCTCGCTATGAGCGCATAACCTGGCCTTATGAGCCAGGAGCACACAGGGATCACGGAGCAGGCACCGGACGCGGGGCTCGCGCACCGCGTGCCCGAACTCGGCGCGCTGCAACTGCTCCTCGCCGTGGCCCGCCTCGGCAGCCTCGGCGCGGCCGCCCGTGCCCTCGGCATCACGCAGCCCGCCGCGAGCAGCCGGATCCGGTCCATGGAGCGGCAGCTCGGCCTCGCCCTCGTCGACCGCTCGCCGCGCGGCTCCCGGCTCACCGACAGCGGGGCGCTCGTCACGGACTGGGCCCGGCCCATCGTGGAGGCGGCCGAGCAGTTCGACGCGGGGGCGTCGGCGCTGCGGGACCGGCGCGACTCGCGGCTGCGGGTGGCGGCGAGCATGACGATCGCCGAGTATCTGCTGCCGCGCTGGCTGATCGCGCTCCGCGCCGAGCGGCCCGACACGGCGGTGTCGCTGCTCGCGGGGAACTCGACGGCGGTCGCGGAGCGGCTCATCGGCGGCGAGGCGGACCTCGGATTCGTGGAGGGGCGGACGGTTCCCGCGGGGCTCGACTCGGCGGTCATCGCGCACGACCGGCTGATCGTGGTGACCGCGCCGGGGCATCCCTGGGCGCGGCGCCGCAAGCCGCTGGCCGCGGGGGAGCTGGCCGCCACGCCGCTCATTCTTCGTGAGGAGGGGTCGGGGACGCGGCAGGTCCTGGACGCGGCGCTCGGCGGGCTGGCGCGGCCGTTGATCGAGTTGTCGTCGACGACCGCGGTGAAGTCGGCGGCGGTCAGTGGGGCGGGGCCCTCCGTGCTGAGCGAGTTGGCGGTGGGGGAGGAGCTTGCCGCGCGGCGGCTCGTGGAGATTCCGTTGGAGGGGGCGGAGCTTGCGCGGGAGCTGCGGGCGGTGTGGCCGACGGGGCACCTGCCTGTCGGCCCTGCGCGGGACTTGCTGTCGCTCACCCGTTCTGGCTGAGGCTGCGACGGGGTTGCGGTCGCGGGGCTCTGCCCCGGACCCCGCTGCTCAATCGCCGCAGGGGCTTGAATTTTTGGTCACTCGCCGCCGAGAGTGGCTGGGATGCGGGCTGGCTGCCGTTGGCGCTTGAGATGGTCGCTCGCCGCCGAGGGCGCCTGATCCGGTCGATCGCTGGCGAGGGCAGTGGGGGAAATCGGGTAGCGGGGCGGTGGGCGGCGGCGGGAGCATCGGGGCATGGCCTCACCTCCTTCCGCCGCCGGTGTGCGTACCCCCTGGAGTGGGCTCCCCGAGCCCGTTCGCCTCGGGGTCGAGGAGGTGCTCGGGGCGGGTGTCGTGGAGGCCGTGACGCAGGATGGGGGGTTTTCGCCGGGGGTTGCCGCGCGGGTTGTGCTGACCGATGGGCGGCGGGCGTTCGTGAAGGCCGTCAGTGGTGAGGTGAATGCGGTCAGTCCCCGGTTTCACCGGCGGGAGGCTCGCAATGCCGCCGCGCTGCCGGTCGGGGTGCCCGCTCCGCGGCTGCTCGGTGCGTACGACGACGGGACCTGGGTCGCCCTGGCCTTCGAGGACGTGGTGGGGCGGCAGCCCCATGTGCCGTGGCGGGCAGGGGAGTTGGCGCGGGTGCTGGGCGGGGTGGGGGAGTTGGCGCGGGTGCTCACGCCCGCCCCGTTTCCCGCGCGCGCCGTCGGTGAGGAGCTCGGTGAGCGCTTCAACGGGTGGCGGGTGCTGGTCGACGAGGGGCGGGTGGCGGACGCGGGCCTCGACCCGTGGGCCGTCCGAAACGCCGAGTGGCTGGCCGAACTCGCCGCGCCCTGGGGCGGATTCGCCTCCGGTGACACGCTCGCGCACGCCGATCTGCGTGCCGACAACATGCTGCTCACGCCGGACGGAGTCGTCTTCGTCGACTGGCCGCACGCCGTGCGCGCCGCCGCCTGGTTCGACCTGCTGCTCATGCTGCCGTGCGTGCGGGCGCAGGGCGGGCCGGAGCCGGAGGAGGTCTTCGCGGGGCATCCGCTCGGGCGTGCGGCCGACCCGGAAGGTGTCACGCGGACCCTCGCGGCGCTCGCCGGGTTCTTCCTGGAGCACGCGGCCCGGCCCGCGCCGCCCGGACTGCCCACCCTGCGGCCCTTCCAGCGCGCGCAGGGCGCCGCCGCCCTGGCCTGGCTGACGACCCGGCTCAGAAACCGTGCGGCGTACCCGCTGCCCGTACCAGACCTTCCGTGACCCGCGCGTCCTCGCCCATCTCGGGGTGCCACTGGACGCCCATCACCCAGGACATGCCGGGGAGTTCGACCGCCTCCACCGTGCCGTCGTCCGCGTGGGCCGAGGCGACCAGGCCCCTGCCGAGGCGGTCGACCGCCTGGTGGTGGTAGGTCGGGACCTCGGCGGGCTCCGGGACGAGGTCGCCGTAGCGGGTGCCCGGCACCGGGGTGACGGTGTGGGTGCCGAAGGTGCCCGTCTCCTTCACGTGGCCCTCGATGTGCTGCGTGAGCGTGCCACCGAGGGCGACGTTGAGCAGCTGCATGCCGCGGCAGATGCCGAGCAGCGGCGTACCGGACGTCAACGCGGCCCGGATCAGGGCGAGTTCCCAGGCGTCCCGCTCACCTGCTGCCGGGCCCGTACGCGGATCGCGCTCCGCCCCGTACCGGACCGGGTCCACGTCGGGGCCGCCCGCCACGATCACCCCGTCGAGCCTGGCCACCACCGACGGCGCGTGCTTCGGGTCGTCCGGGGGCGTCATCGCGGCCAGCCCGCCCGACTCCTGCACCAGCTGCGGATAGCCGGCGGGCAGCAGCGCCGCGGGCAGCTCCCAGATGCCCCAACTGGCCTTGTCCTCCAGGTAGGTGCTGATGCCGATCAGTGGCCTGCTCACCATGGTGTCGCGCTCCCCGATGCCGTTCCCCGATGCCGTACGTCCCGAGCACCCGAGCGTACGAGATCACGGAGCACGCCACCGGGGCGTTCAGCATGCGGGCAGCGCCACCGGGGCAGTGTCCACTCGGCGTGCCCCGTGGCTGCTTCCCTGGTGGCGGCCCGGCGATTACGTTGTGGTTCCGGTTGACCTGAGGAGGATCTTCCCGTGGCAGACCGCACATCCCCGATGGCCGTGGAGGAGCTGCACGCCCTCGTCGCGAGCGGCGAGATCGACACCGTGGTCCTCGCGTTCCCCGACATGCAGGGCCGCCTCCAGGGCAAGCGCTTCGCCGCCCGCTTCTTTCTCGACGAGGTCCTCGAACACGGCACGGAGGGCTGCAACTATCTGCTCGCCGTCGACACCGACATGAACACCGTCGACGGCTACGCGATGTCCTCCTGGGAACGTGGGTACGGCGACTTCGCCATGCGCCCCGACCTGGCCACCCTGCGCCGCGTCCCGTGGAACGCGGGTACCGCCATGGTCACCGCCGACCTCGCCTGGGACGACGGCTCCCCGGTCGTCGCCGCGCCCCGCCAGGTCTTGCGCCGCCAGCTGGAGCGCCTCGCCGAGCTCGGGCTCACCGCCCAGGTCGGCACCGAACTCGAGTTCATCGTCTTCAAGGACACGTACGAGCAGGCCTGGGACGCCGACTACCGAGGCCTCACCCCGGCCAATCAGTACAACATCGACTACTCCGTCCTCGGTACCGGCCGCATCGAGCCGCTGCTGCGCCGCATCCGCAACGAGATGGCGGGCGCCGGGCTCACCGTCGAGTCCGCCAAAGGGGAGTGCAATCCCGGTCAGCACGAGATCGCCTTCCGCTACGCCGAGGCCCTCGCCACCTGCGACCAGCACGCGATCTACAAGACCGGCGCCAAGGAGATCGCCGCGCAGGAGGGCTGCTCGCTCACCTTCATGGCGAAGTACAACGAGCGAGAAGGCAACTCCTGCCACATTCATCTCTCGCTCGCCGACGCCGATGGGGTGAACGTCATGGCCGGGTCCGGCGGGCACGGCATGTCCGAGCTCATGGGGCACTTCCTCGCAGGGCAGCTCGCCGCGCTGCGCGACTTCTCGCTCCTCTACGCGCCGAACATCAACTCCTACAAGCGGTTCCAGCCCGGCTCCTTCGCGCCGACCGCCGTCGCCTGGGGCCACGACAACCGCACCTGCGCGCTGCGCGTCGTCGGCCACGGCCGCTCGACCCGCTTCGAGAACCGGCTGCCCGGCGGGGACGTGAACCCGTATCTCGCGGTGGCAGGGCTCGTGGCGGCAGGTCTGTACGGGGTCGAGAACAAGCTGCGGCTCCCCGAGGCCTGCGCCGGGAACGCCTACACCGCAGGCTACGAGCACGTCCCCGCCACCCTGCGCGAGGCCGCCGAGCTCTGGGAGAACAGCCCCGTCGCGAAGGCCGCCTTCGGGGACGAGGTCGTCGCCCACTACCGCAACATGGCGCGCGTCGAGCTCGACGCGTACGACGCCGCCGTGACCGACTGGGAACTGCGCCGGGGATTCGAGCGGCTGTGATTCGAGAGGCTGTGAAAGGGAGCGCCTTGCTGCACGTACTGAACCCGGCCACGGAAGAGCTCGTGGCCACCGTCCCGCCCGCCACCCGCGCGGACGTCGACACCGCCGTCGTCCGCGCCACCGGAGCCCAGCGCGCCTGGGCGGCCGTCGCCCCCGCCGACCGGGCCCGGCTGCTGCGCCGCTTCGCCGCCACGGTCGACCAACACATCGAAGAACTGGCCCAGTTGGAGGTTCGCGAGGCCGGCCACCTCATCGGCAACGCACGCTGGGAGGCCGGGAACGTACGCGATCTGCTGGAGTACGCGGCCGGCGGCGTCGAGCGGCTGACCGGCCGTCAGATCCCGGTGGCCGGCGGCCTCGACGTCACACTCCTCGAACCGCTCGGCGTCGTCGGCGTCATCGCGCCGTGGAACTTCCCGATGCCGATCGCCGCCTGGGGCGCCGCCCCGGCCCTCGCGGCGGGCAACGCGGTCGTCCTCAAGCCCGCCGAGACCACCCCGCTGACCGCCCTGCGGCTCGCCGAACTCGCCCTGGAGGCCGGGCTTCCGGAGGGGCTTTTCCAGGTACTCCCGGGCGAGGGCCCGGTCGCCGGTGACGCCCTCGTCGAGCACCCGGGCGTCGCCAAGATCGTGTTCACCGGCTCCGCCCGCGTCGGTAAGCAGGTCATGGCCAAGTGCGCCGACCAGGTGAAGCGCGTGACCCTCGAACTCGGCGGCAAGAGCCCGAACATCGTGTTCGCCGACGCGGACGTCGAGGCCGCGGCGCTCGCCACCCCCATGTCGTTCCTCGACAACTCCGGCCAGGACTGCTGCGCCCGCACCCGCATCCTCGTCCAGCGGTCCGTGTACGAGCGGTACCTGGAGCTGCTCGCGCCGGCCGTGGAGTCGGTCGTCGTCGGCGACCCGTCCGACGAGAAGACGCAGATGGGGCCGCTCATCTCCAAGGCGCAGCTGGAGCGGGTGCGGTCCTACGTCCCGCTGTGCGAGCCCGCGATCAGGGGCGCCGCGCCGCAGGGCCCCGGCTTCTGGTTCCCGCCCACCGTCCTCACCGGCGCCGCCCCCGACGCCCGGGCCGCCGTCGAGGAGGTCTTCGGCCCGGTCGCCGTCGTCCTCCCCTTCGACGACGAGGCGGACGCCGTACGGCTCGCGAACGCCACCGAGTACGGGCTGTCCGGCTCGATCTGGACCCGCGACGTGGGCCGCGCGCTGCGCGTCTCCGGGGCTGTCCGCGCTGGGAACCTGTCCGTCAACTCGCATGCCAGCGTGCGCTACGGGACCCCGTTCGGCGGCTACAAGCAGTCGGGCGTCGGCCGCGAACTCGGCCCCGACGCCCTCGCCGCCTTCACCGAGACCAAGAACGTCTTCATCAGCACGGAGGCCTGAACCCCTTATGAGCGAAGAGATCATCTGCCGCCGCCTCGTCGGCCGCACCGCCGTCATCACCGGCGCCGGCAGCGGCATCGGCCTCGCCACCGCGCGCCGTCTCGCCTCCGAGGGCGCGCACGTCGTCTGCGGGGACATCGACGAGAGCGCGGGCATGAAGGCGGCCGAGGACGTCGGCGGCACCTTCGTCCAGGTCGACGTCACCGACGCCGAGCAGATCGAGGCGCTGTTCCAGACCGCGTACGACACCTACGGCAGCGTCGACATCGCCTTCAACAACGCGGGCATCTCGCCGCCCGACGACGACTCGATCCTCGACACCGGCCTGGAGGCCTGGAAGCGGGTCCAGGAGGTCAACCTGACCTCCGTGTACCTGTGCTGCAAGGCCGCCATCCCGTACATGCGGCGCCAGGGGAGGGGCTCCATCATCAACACGGCGTCGTTCGTGGCCCGGATGGGCGCCGCCACCTCGCAGATCTCGTACACCGCGTCCAAGGGCGGCGTCCTCGCCATGTCGCGCGAGCTCGGCGTGCAGTTCGCGCGCGAGGGCATCCGGGTGAACGCCCTGTGCCCCGGACCGGTCAACACCCCGCTCCTGCAAGAGCTGTTCGCCAAGGACCCGGAGCGGGCGGCGCGCCGGCTCGTGCACATTCCGGTCGGCCGGTTCGCCGAGGCGACCGAGATCGCGGCGGCCGTCGCCTTCCTCGCCAGCGACGACGCGGCATTCGTGAACGCCACCGACTTCCTGGTCGACGGCGGCATTTCCGGCGCGTATGTGACACCGGCGTGAGAACCCTGTGAGTGGCGCGCTGACGCGTGTACGGTCCACTCACATGCGTAACAGACATGTTGCCGCGTGGACCTCGGTCGCGGCCGCCGCCCTGCTGGCGGCCGCGGGCCTCGCCACACCCGCGGCCGCCGCCACGTCCGCACGACCCGCCTCCGCCCACTGCCCCCAGCTGTCGACGAAGCTGCCCTGGTACGGCCAGAACCGGGCCAAGCTCCAGCGCATGATCGACGAGCGGGGGATCTGCGGCGGGCACAAGGGCCCGCGTCCCGTCGCCGCCTTCGACTGGGACAACACCGTCGCCAAGAACGACGTCACCGACGCGACCATCGCCTGGTCGCTCAAGCACGACAAGATCCTGCGGCCCGCGAGCTGGAAGCAGACCAGCAAGTGGATGACCGACGACGCCGACAAGGCGCTCACCGCCGCCTGCGGCACGGACGTCCCGGTGGGCGCCCCGCTGCCCACCTCCACCGACACCGACTGCACGGACGAGATCTTCAACATCCGTGAGTCAGGCGAGACGATGAGCGGCGCCGCCGCCTTCGCGGGCGAGTGGAACCACCGCCGCACCGTCCCCCAGTACGCCTGGGTGCCCCAGCTGTTCGCGGGACACACCGTCCCCGAACTGGAGTCGTACGCCGCCGCGGCCCGCGCCGAGGCGCTCGCCGCGCCCGTCGGCTCCACCCAGAAGCTCGGCACGCACACCATCCCCGGGTACGTGCGCTATTACGAGCAGCAGCGCGACCTGATCCGTACGTTGCAGCGCGCAGGCTTCGACGTCTACATCGTCTCCGCCGGGTCGGAGCCGGTGACCGAGGTCTGGTCGAAGGGCGTCGGCATCGACCGCGCACACACCATCGCCATCCGGTCGGTCCTCGACCACGAGGGCCGCATCACCACGTACAACGAGGGCTGCGGCGGCGTCGGCGTGAACCAGGGCGAGGCCATCCCGTACATCGACGGCAAGCGCTGCTGGATCAACCAGGACATCTTCCACGTCAAGGGGAAGTCGGCCTGGGAGAAGCAGCGCTGGGACAAGCGCATCGCGCTCGGCGGCGGTGACGCCGACACCGACGTGACCTTCGTCGGCGACGCGACCGGCGCCCACCTCGTCCTCAACCGCAACAAGCCCGAGATCATGTGCCGGGCCTACGACAACGCCGACGGACGCTGGGTCGCCAACCCGATGTTCATCGAGCCGCTGCCGCGGAAGACCGGCACGTACCCGTGCTCCACCGCCGGGTACAACAAGCCGGAGGGCGGCTTCGGACCGCTGCTCAGGGACGACGGCTCGGTCGTCCCCGACCAGGCCGACTCCATCCACGGATAGCGGACAGGCGTAGGGGGGTGGGGGCTACAGGAACGTGTAGCCCTCGCCCCGGTACGTCGGGACCGTCTCCACGACCCGGTCGCCCGACACCAGCCGCAACGTCTCGAACCGTTCGCACAGCTCCCCGGCCTTCGCGTGCCGGAACCACACCTTGTCCCCGATGAGCAGGTCGTCCGCGGCCGAGCCCAGCAGCGGCGTCTGCACCTCGCCGGGACCCTCCTGCGGGTCGTAGCGCAGCCCCTCCGGCAGATACGGCACCGGAAGCCGGTCGCCGCCCGCCGCGCCCGAGGCCGGATACCCGCCGCCGAGCACGGTGACGACACCGACGCCCGGCCTGCGCACCACGGGCTGCGCGAACAGCGCGGCGGGCCGCCCCGTGAACGACGTGTAGTTGTCGAAGAGCCGCGGGACGTAGAGCCCCGACCCCGCCGCGATCTCGGTCACGGCCGCCTCCGCCGCCGTGTGCTGCACGCTCCCCGTGCCGCCCCCGTTCACGAACTCCAGGTCGGGCGCCACGGCCCGCACCGCGCGCACCACTTCGGCCCGCCGCACCGCCAGCTCCTTGCGGGCCGCCGCCTGCATCAGCCGGATCGCCCGCGAGCGCACAGGGCGCCCGGCCAGCGAGTCCCCGACACCCGCCACATGACCCTCGTACGCCATGATCCCCGCGAGCCGGAAGCCCGGGCGGCGGGTCACGACGCGGGCCAGGTCCGCGAGTTGGGAGGGCGTACGCAGCGGGGACCTCAGCGCGCCGACCCGGACCCGGCCGCCGAGCGTCCGCCACGAGGTGTCCAGCTCGACGCAGACCCTGATCTCCTCCTGGCCCCCGTCCCGCGCGCCCTCGATCAGCCTGAGCTGCGCCGGGTCGTCGACCATCACGGTCACGGCCGCCGCCAGCTTCGGGTCGTGCGCCAGCTCCGCGAAACCGGAGCGGTCGGCCGACGGATAGGCGAGGAGCACGTCGTCGAATCCGGAGCGCGCGAGCCACAGCGACTCGGCGAGGGTGAACGACATGATCCCGGCGAAGCCCGGCTTCGCGAGCACCCGTTCCAACAGGGCGCGGGAGCGCACGGACTTGCTGGCGACGCGGATCGGCTTGCCGGCGGCCCGGCGCACCAGGTCGTCGGCGTTGGCGTCGAACGCGTCCAGGTCGACGATCGCCAGTGGGGCGTCGAGATGAGCGGTGGCCCGGTCGTACCGGGCCCGATCGGCGGCGCGCGGTGTCATGGCCGAAGCCTGCCAGACAGGTTTACCGCAGGGTAGGGGGACGGATGGTGATGGATCGGTCGATCCCGTGTGCGCGGTACGCGTTGACCTGGTCGGGCCCGTTAGAGTGACGCGCACGCAGGCTGAGGAAACGGGGGAGCATGAGCACGGAAGCCCGGCGCGTCCCGCCGCGCCCCTCGACCCCGCCCCGGCCCACCGAACTTCCCCCCACGGCCCCACCGTTGCCCTCTATACCCCCGCCGGCCGAACAGCCCGCCGCCCCGCCGCCCCCGGCCCCCTCGACCCGCCTCCCGGACGCACCCCGCCCGGCGTCGACGGGCACTCCGCTTCCGCCCGAGGCGCCGGCCGAGCCGAAGGAGACGCACGCGGAGACCACCACCCGACTGAGGCCTGTCCCTCCAGCCCCGGGTGGGCAAAATCCAGCCCCTGCGGCGATTGAGCAGCGGGGCCCGGGGCAGAGCCCCGCGACCGCACCCCCGGTGCCGCCGATGCCCCCGGTCCCACCACAGCCCGCACGCCGCCCCATAGGCAGCGTCGACCTCACCCCCCACCCGGAAACGGCCGGCAGGCCCTTCGTTCGGTTCGCGCCCCCCGCCCATTACGACGACCGCACCACGCTCCTGCGCCCCATCGGCGCCCGCCTGAAGCCGCGGACCGCCGCCATCGCGGCCTGCCTCGTGCTCGGCCTCGGGCTCATCGGGGGCGCCACGACGGGCTCCCTGCTCACGGGCGGCGACAGCGGCCCCCCGTCCGTACAGACCGCGTACCGCGAGGCGGGCCAGCTCTGGCACGGCGTCCCCGTCGACGAACTGTTCCCGCGCACGCTCAAGGGCGGGGGCGCGGGCCCCGGCCGGGCCGACCGCACCTGGACGCGGATAGCCGTCGCCCCCGACGCGACCTGCACGGACGCCTTCGACCCGCTGCTGCGCAAGGCGCTGCGCTCGGCCGGCTGCCTGCGCCTGCTGCGCGCCACGTACGCCGACGCCACACAGAGCAGCGTCACCACGGTCGGACTGCTGTTCACCAAGGCGGACGCGGAGGCCACCCAGGCGCTGCGCTCCCGCTTCATGGAGCAGGGCCTGGACCGGCGCGACGACCTCATGCCCCGGCCCTACGCCGCCAAGGGCACCCTCGCCGCCGGCTTCGGCGACCGCCAGCGCGCGTCCTGGGCGATCAACATCCTGACCGACGCCCCCGTCGTCGTCTACGCGGTCTCCGGCTTCGCCGACGGCCGCACCGTCAGCGAGCCGCAGCCCGCCGCCGACGCCATGAAGCCCGGCGCCACCAGCGCCCCCGCCCAGGCGGGCCTCGGCCACGACGCGCAGGGCGTCGCCGACCGGATCGAACGCGACCTGCGCAAGACGGTCAAGAAGACCGCCGACCGGGACACGGAGCAGTAGCCGTCATGAAGCGTCAGCACACGATCGCCGCGATCGGCACCGCGGCCGTCCTCGCGCTGCTCCCCGCCACCGCGGCCCACGCCGACTCGGTCCGCGCCCAGCAGTGGGGCCTCACCGCGCTGCACTCCGACGAGGCCTGGGAGACGACGCGCGGCAAGGGTGTCACCGTCGCCGTCCTGGACACCGGCGTCGACGACGAGCACCCGGACCTCGAGGGGAACGTGCTGCCCGGCAAGGACCTCATCGGCTTCGGCGCCGAGCGCGGCGACCGCCCCTGGGCCCGGCACGGCACCGCCATCGCGGGCATCATCGCGGGCCACGGGCACGGCAAGGACGACGGCGACGGCGTCATGGGCGTGGCCCCGCAGGCGAAGATCCTGCCGGTCCGGGTGATCCTGGAGGACGGCGACCCGTCCCGCTCGAAGGCCCGCGAGTCCCGCGGCAACGCCCTCGCGGACGGCATCCGCTGGGCCGCCGACCACGGCGCCGACGTCATCAACCTCTCCCTCGGCGACGACTCGAACACCGCGCACCCCGAGGCCAGTGAGGACGCCGCCGTCCAGTACGCGCTGAAGAAGGGCGTCTCCGTCGTCGCCTCCGCGGGCAACGGCGGCGAGCAGGGCGACCGCGCCTCCTACCCGGCCGCGTACCCCGGAGTCATCACCGCCACGGCCGTCGACCCGTCCGGCGACCGTGCCTCGTTCTCCACCCGCCGCTGGTACGCCTCCGTCGCCGCGCCCGGACGGGGCATCGTCACGGCCGACCCGGACCGCAAGTACTACTCGGCGTGGGGGACGAGCGCCGCCTCCGCGTTCGTGTCCGGGGCCGTCGCGCTGGTGCGGGCCGCCCACCCCGGGCTGAGCCCCGCGCAGATCAAGAAGCTCATGGAGGACACGGCCGACGACCCGCCCTCGGGCGGCCGTGACGACTCCCGCGGCTTCGGCCTCGTCGACCCGGCCGCCGCGATCACCGCGGGCGCGAAGCTGAAGCCGCAGCGCCTGACCCCGGCCTCGTACGGCGAGAAGTACTTCGGCCCCGGGCCCGACGACGACTCCGACGGTTCCCTCGCCACGTGGGCGGGGACGCTCGCGGGCGCCGTCGGGGTGGTGCTGCTCGGCGTGGCCGGCTACCTGTGGCGCGGCCACCGCCTCACGCGCCGCCGCTGACCACCGGCACGGCGGCCCGCGCCACGCCCTCGACGAGCGCGATGCCCGCGTCCTTCGTGGCGCTCCCGTGGGAGACCACGGCCAGCAGGTACCGCCGGCCCTCCACCCGGACCCGTCCGATGCTGTTGACGACCCAGAGACCCGTGGTGCCGCGCGGCAGCCACCCGTTCTTCAGCTCGGCCCCGTCACCAGCGGCGGACACGCCCCACACCTGATCGCCGCGCACGTTCCCCATGAGCCCCTGGACGTACGCCCGCGCGGCCTCGGCGAGCACGGGCCCCTCGGACACCCCGAACACCTGCTCAAGCAGGGCGAGTTGATCGTCCGCCGTGGTCTGGGTGAGCCCCCACAGCCCATCGGCGCCCCCGCTGGTCGCGGTGAGCCCGAGCCGCTCGTTCGCCGCGTCGAGCCCGGCGGCCCCGCCCAGCTCCTTCCAGAGCACGGTCGTCGCGTCGTTGTCGCTGTTCTGGATCATCGCGGCGGCGTACGCACGCTCCCGCGCGGTCGGCGCCCGCCCCTCGTCCTGCGCCCGCAACAGCGACGCGGCGAGGACGTCGACCTTCACGATGCTCGCGGTGTCGTACGTTCCGGGCCCCGAGGCGTACGAGGCCCTCGTCCCGGCGGTCTCGTCCAGGACGGCGACGGAGACCCCGCCCGCGTGCCCGCGCACGGCCGTCTCCACCGCCCCGGCCAGCTCGGCGTCCCTGCGCACGGCCACGGGCGACCTCCCTTTCGGTCCCAGGGTCCGCCGGGAGTCCCGCCGGGCCCACTCGGTAGGCTCGGTGAACGTGGCGAACAAGAACATTCCCGACTCCGGCTTCTCCGACGACGACGGTACGGCGGACCCGCACCTGACCGAGGCCCTGGCCGCGTGGTCCCGGGACCGCACGGCCCACGGCCCGGTCCTGGCGGCGCTCAAGGGCACCCGGCTGCTCGTCCCCGTGGTCGCCGTGCTCGGCGAGGTCGAGGAGGACGAGAACGGCCTGCGCCGAGAGAAGACGAGCGACATGGCCGTCCCGACGCTGAAGGCCGCGGGCCGCAAGGCGCTCCCGGCCTTCACCTCGATCGCGTCGCTCGCCCTCTGGGACCCCGAGGCCCGTCCGGTCGCCGTCCCGCTGCACCAGGCGCTCCAGGCCGCCGCCCACGAGAAGGCCGACACCGTCGTCCTCGACGTCGCGGGACCCGTCCCGTACGAGCTGACGGGACCGGCCCTGTACGCGATCGCCGAGGGCCGCAGCGACACCGACCCGCTCGCCGACCCGGCCGTCCGGGAGGCCGTGCGCGCCGCGGTCGCCGCCGAGCCGTCCGTGGCCCGCGCCCACCTGGGCCCCGGCGAGTCGGACGGCACGCTCGCCCTGGTCCTCGACGCCGGCGCCGACGTCCAGGCCGCGGCCCGGGCTGTCGCCACCCGCATCGCCGCCGACGAAACACTGAGGGCCCGCCTGGTGCGCGGCCTCGACCTGGCACTCCTGCCGGTCGAGGCGACGCCCCCGGGCGAGCCCCTCTACGTACGTCAGTGATGTCGGCTACGTACGTAGTACGTAGCGGTGTGCTACTCAGCCGTACACGGGGCCCGTGTACTTCTCGCCGGGGCCCTTGCCCGGCTCGTCCGGCACCACGGACGCCTCGCGGAACGCGAGCTGCAGCGACTTCAGGCCGTCCTTCAGGGGAGCGGCGTGGAAGGAGCTGATCTCCGTCGCGCTGCCGTCGAGCAGGCCCGCCAGGGCGTGGATCAGCTTGCGCGCCTCGTCGAGGTCCTTGTGGGCGTCGCCCTCCTCGGTGAGGCCGAGCTTCACCGCGGCGGCGCTCATCAGGTTCACCGCGACCGTCACGATGACTTCTACGGCGGGCACCTCGGCGATGTCGCGGGTCAGCGCGTCGTAGTCGGGGTTGTCGGTTGCGGGGGTCGCGTCACTCATGGGCCCCACGATATGTCGCGCGCACTCGATTGGGCGCACCCCCCAAACCCTGCTAACCTTGTGTAACGACCGGCCGGACGCACGTCCTCTTGGACAGGTGACCGGCCCACAAGTGGAGGCTCCGATCTCCCACCTGACCGCCCGACCAGGGCGGTGGGTCACCGGTCAGACGGTCCCCGTCGTTCCGTACGGACGACGGAGCCGTCCGAGATTGCGCCCCGCGGTTCACCGTGGCGGTGTTCCGGTAGTTCTTGGAGCCCCGCATGTGTACCGTCCGGGGCATTTTTTGTGTGTCGGCGCGGTTGGTACTTACGTCACAAACGTACGCGGCGGTCCGCCAGGCCGTCGTGTGGTGCTACCGAGGAGGATCCATCAGCGCCGAGCCCCGCATCAACGACCGGATTCGCGTTCCCGAAGTGCGACTTGTCGGTCCCAGCGGCGAGCAGGTCGGGATTGTTCCGCTTGCCAAGGCCCTTGAGCTTGCTCAGGAGTACGACCTCGACCTGGTCGAGGTGGCGGCGAACGCCCGTCCGCCCGTATGCAAGCTCATGGACTACGGGAAGTTCAAGTACGAGTCGGCCATGAAGGCCCGTGAGGCGCGCAAGAACCAGGCGCACACGGTCATCAAGGAGATGAAGCTCCGGCCGAAGATCGACCCGCACGACTATGACACCAAGAAGGGTCACGTCGTCCGGTTCCTCAAGCAGGGCGACAAGGTCAAGATCACGATCATGTTCCGTGGTCGCGAGCAGTCCCGGCCGGAGCTCGGCTTCCGACTGCTGCAGCGTCTCGCGAACGACGTCCAGGACCTCGGGTTCATCGAGTCGAACCCGAAGCAGGACGGCCGAAACATGATCATGGTCCTCGGTCCGCACAAGAAGAAGACCGAGGCGATGGCCGAGGCCCGCGAGGCTCAGGCCGCTCGCAAGGCCGACGCGAAGGCCAATCCCGGCAAGTCGCAGAACGTTGCCGAGGACCAGGCCGACGAGGACGTCGCCGAGGCCCCCGCCGAGGCTCCGGCCGAGGCATGATCCGTGCGGCGCACAGCCCGTGCGCCACGGATACCAACTGACACAACTGACGTTCCATCACGGCCGGTTCGAGCCACGCACGGACCGGCCCGGGAGCGCCACTGACGAGGAGAGAACGGCGCCATGCCGAAGAACAAGTCGCACAGCGGTGCCAGCAAGCGCTTCAAGGTCACCGGCTCCGGCAAGGTGCTCCGTGAGCGCGCCGGCAAGCGCCACCTGCTCGAGCACAAGTCGTCCCGCGTGACGCGTCGCCTCACCGGCAACGCCGAGATGGCCCCGGGCGACGCCGCGAAGATCAAGAAGCTTCTCGGCAAGTGATGTACGGGCGCACCAGCGCCCTGTACGTCGGCTAGACCGGGACCCAATCGAATTCGGGCCGGGTGAAGACAACCCCGGCCCCGCTACAAGGAGTTAACAGTGGCACGCGTCAAGCGCGCGGTGAACGCGCACAAGAAGCGTCGGGCGATCCTCGAGCAGGCCAGCGGCTACCGCGGTCAGCGTTCGCGCCTGTACCGCAAGGCGAAGGAGCAGGTCACCCACTCCCTCGTCTACAACTACAACGACCGCAAGAAGCGCAAGGGCGACTTCCGTCAGCTGTGGATCCAGCGCATCAACGCCGCTGCCCGCCAGAACGGCATGACGTACAACCGCCTCATCCAGGGTCTGAAGGCCGCCAACATCGAGGTGGACCGCAAGATGCTGGCCGAGCTGGCCGTGAACGACATCAACGCGTTCGCCGCCCTCGTCGAGGTCGCGCAGAAGGCGCTCCCGGCCGACGTGAACGCGCCCAAGGCTGCGTGAACGCTCCGCTGAGCCGTATGTGACGTGGGACCCGCAAGCCGGTTGGCTTGCGGGTCCCACGTTGTTCGGGCCCTCCGTCACCGCATGCCGCACCGCGCGGGGCTCCGCCCCGGGCCCCGCGCCTCAATCGCCGGCGGGGCTCAATAGGTGCCGCCCCGCCTTGGGCAATCTGCCGCCTTGGGCGGCAGGGTGGGCAAGGCGGCGCCCGGTGCGGCGCGCCCCTTCCTCAGGCCCCAACCCCGTCATCCTCCCGAAAGTTAGGCGCATGGTCGCAACGCCCGAGTTGATCTCACCCAAGTCGCCCCGCGTGAGCGCCGCGCGGCGGCTGGCCAAGCGGAACTTCCGGGGGAAGGAGCGGCTGTTCCTCGCGGAGGGGCCGCAGGCCGTGCGGGAGGCCGCGGCGCACGGCGGGCTCGTCGAGATGTTCGCGACCGTCGACGCCGCCGAGCGCTACGCCGACATCGTCGGGGAGGCCAGGGACGCGGGCGCCCGCGTGCACCTCGCCGAAGAGGACGTCATCGGTGACATCTCGACGACGGTCACCCCGCAGGGCCTCGTCGGTGTGTGCCGGTTCCTCGACACGCCGTTCGAGGAGATCCTCGCCGCGCGGCCCAAGCTCGTCGCCGTCCTCGCGCACGTGCGCGATCCCGGGAACGCCGGGACCGTGCTGCGGTGCGCCGATGCGGCGGGGGCGGAGGCTGTTGTGCTGACCGATGCGTCCGTCGACCTGTACAACCCGAAGGCCGTGCGGGCTTCCGTCGGCTCCCTGTTCCACCTGCCCGTGGCCGTCGGCGTACCCGTCGAGGAGGCCGTCGCCGGGCTCAAGGAGGCGGGGGTCCGGATCGTCGCCGCCGACGGGGCGGGGGAGGACGATCTCGACGCCGAACTGGACCAGGGGACCATGGGCGCCGCCACCGCCTGGGTGTTCGGGAACGAGGCCTGGGGCCTGCCGGAGGAGACCCGCGCACTCGCCGACGCCGTCGTGCGCGTGCCCATCCACGGCAAGGCCGAGAGCCTCAACCTCGCGACGGCCGCCGCCGTGTGCCTGTACGCCTCCGCGCGTGCGCAGCGTGCCCCAGGAGGGTGCCGCTCCGTCACTCCCGGCTAGTAGGGTGACTCCTCCGGATCGACCGCCGGGAGGGGGAGCGCGGGAGATGAGCGTCGTCAATGGCAGCGGCTCGCGCGGCCTGACCGGATCCGACGCGTCCGGTCCCGAAGGGCTCGCCGCGCTCGGCGTGCACCCCGACGACCTGCCCGACGGCCTCGTCGTCGCGGACGAGCACGGCCGCGTCATCTGCTTCAACGCCGCCGCGCAGCGCATCACGGCGGTCCGCGCGGACACCGCCCTGGACGCCCCGCTCGACCGCGTCCTGCCGTTGGAGGACCTCGAAGGGCGGCGCTGGTGGCAGCTCACCGACCCGTACGGCGGGCTCGCGACCAGGGTCGGGCAGCCGGAGCGGAATCTGTTACTGCCGGGCGGCCGGGAGGTCCTGGTCACCGCGCGTTACGTGCGCGTGCGACCGACCGGGCCCGTGCGCCGCGTCGTCGTGTCGCTGCGGGACACCGAGGCCCGGCGGCGTACCGAGCGCAGTCACGCGGAGCTGATCGCCACCGTCGCCCACGAGCTGCGCTCCCCGCTCACCTCGGTCAAGGGCTTCACCGCGACGCTGCTCGCCAAGTGGGAGCGGTTCACGGACGAGCAGAAGCGGCTGATGCTGGAGACCGTCGACGCCGACGCGAACCGGGTGACCCGGCTGATCGCCGAGCTGCTCGACATCTCCCGCATCGACTCCGGGCGGCTCGAACTGCGCCGCCAGCCCGTCGACATCGCGGCCGCCGTCTCCCGGCACATCCAGGCGCACGTCGCCTCGGGCCAGTCGGCCGACCGGTTCCTGCTGCGCGTCAAGCATCCGCTGCCCGACCCGTGGGCCGATCCCGACAAGGTCGACCAGGTGCTGAGCAACTTGCTGGAAAACGCCGTGCGCCACGGCGAGGGAACCGTCACCATTGAC
Organism: Streptomyces sp. NPDC059897; assembly: GCF_042730865.1. Classification (NCBI taxonomy): domain Bacteria; kingdom Bacillati; phylum Actinomycetota; class Actinomycetes; order Kitasatosporales; family Streptomycetaceae; genus Streptomyces; species Streptomyces sp. NPDC059897. The sequence continues at coordinate 184,550 of NZ_JBHWKQ010000010.1, forward strand.
GTAGAGCCCACCACGCCCACCGGCACATCGGTCACCGTGTCCGACGAGGGCACCGGCATCCCGGAGGAGTCCATGAACCGCGTCTTCACCCGCTTCTGGCGGGGCAGCAAGCGCGGTGGCACGGGCCTCGGGCTCTACATCGTGAAGGGCATCGTGGAGGCCCACGGCGGGACGATCACCGTCGGCCGGGCCCCCGGCGGCGGCGCCGAGTTCCGATTTACGTTGCCCGTGGCGACGCCGGCGTATCTCACCAGCTGATCCCCAGCGGACGAGCGCAGGCACCACGGGCGGAACACCCACCTCACCCCCGCTAGACGAGGAGGTCCGAGCCCCCGCCTGCGCGGATTGGTCCGGCACGCACGCTCGCGGCGTTGTCGTCGGTTGCCGACGCTCCGCGTCGTCGCCCTCCTCCGCCTTGCGATCGCACGCACCAGACCAATCCGCGCCCGCCCTGCGGGCGGACGACGGGGGCTCGGACCTCCTCGTCTAGACTCGTCCTTTGGCACGTTTGCGTCCCCGCCACTCGACGGCCGTCGAACGCGTCTGCGGGACCATCAGCCACGCCAATCGGAAGCACGGGAAGAGATGTCGGCACCGAACAAGTCGTACGACCCTGTCGAGGTCGAGGCACTGAAACCGGAAGAGATCGAGCGCGTGCAGAAGGAGGCGCTCGACGCCTTCGCCGCCGCGGACTCGCTCGAGGCGCTTCAGGAGGCCAAGGTCGCGCACGCGGGCGGCACCTCGCCGCTGTCGCTCGCCAACCGCGAGATCGGCGCGCTGCCGCCGCAGGCCAAGGCCGCCGCGGGCAAGCTCGTGGGCCAGGCCCGCGCCGCCGTCGGCCGGGGCCTCGCCGCCCGCCAGGCCGAGCTGGAGGCCGAGCGCGACGCGCGCGTCCTGGTCGAGGAGGCCGTGGACGTCACGCTGCCCTACGACCGCGCGCAGGCCGGCGCCCGGCACCCCCTGACCACGCTCTCCGAGCGCATCGAGGACGTCTTCGTGGCCATGGGCTACGAGGTCGCCGAGGGCCCGGAGATCGAGGCCGAGTGGTTCAACTTCGACGCGCTCAACATCGGCCCGGACCACCCCGCCCGCGGTACCCAGGACACGTTCTTCGTCCAGGGCGCCGAGGAGGCGAAGGGCGACGACGAGGCCGGTCTGGTGCTGCGTACGCACACCTCTCCCGTGCAGATCCGCTCGATGCTGGACCGTGAGCCCCCGGTCTACGTGATCTGCCCGGGCCGCGTGTACCGCTCCGACGAGCTGGACGCCACGCACACCCCCGTGTTCAACCAGGTCGAGCTGCTCGCCATCGACGAGGGCCTGACCATGGCGGACCTCAAGGGCACACTCGACCACATGGTCCAGGCGCTCTTCGGCCAGGGCATGAAGACGCGGCTGCGCCCGAACTTCTTCCCGTTCACCGAGCCGTCCGCCGAGATGGACATGGTCTGCTACGTGTGCCGCGGCGAGTCCGTCGGCAACCCGGACCGCCCCTGCCGCACCTGCTCCTCCGAGGGCTGGATCGAGCTGGGCGGCTGCGGCATGGTCAACCCGAAGGTGCTCGTCGCCTGCGGTGTGGACCCCGAGAAGTACAGCGGATTCGCCTTCGGGTTCGGCATCGAACGGATGCTGATGTTCCGCCACAACGTCGAAGACATGCGAGACATGGTCGAGGGTGACGTGCGCTTCACCCGGCCGTTCGGGATGGAGATCTGATGCGTATCCCGCTTTCCTGGCTGCGGGAGTACGTCGACCTCCCCGCCTCCGAGACCGGCCGCGACGTGCAGGCCAAGCTCGTGTCCGCCGGCCTCGAGGTCGAGACGGTCGAGCAGCTCGGCGCAGGCCTCAAGGGCCCCCTCGTCGTCGGTCAGGTCAAGACCATCGAGGAGCTGGAGGGCTTCAAGAAGCCGATCCGCTTCTGCACGGTCGACGTGGGGCAGGCCAACGGCACCGGTGAGCCGCAGGAGATCGTCTGCGGCGCCCGGAACTTCGCCGTCGGCGACAAGGTCGTCGTGGTCCTGCCGGGCGCCGTCCTGCCCGGCGACTTCGCGATCGCCGCGCGCAAGACGTACGGCAAGACCTCGCACGGCATGATCTGCTCCGGCGACGAGCTGGGCATGGGCGACGACGGCAGCGGCGGCATCATCGTGCTGCCGCCCGAGCACGAGGTCGGCACCGACGCCATCGAGCTCCTCGAGCTGGTCGACGAGGTCCTCGACATCGCCGTCACCGCCAACCGCGGCGACTGCCTGTCCATCCGCGGCGTCGCCCGCGAGGCCGCCATCGCGTACGGCCTGCCGCTGCGCGACCCGGCCCTCCTCGACGTCCCGACGCCGAACGCCGACGGCTACCCGGTGCAGATCACCGACCGCCTCGGCTGCGACCGCTTCACCGCCCGCACGGTCGGCGGCCTGGCCCCCGAGGCCCGCTCGCCGATCTGGCTCCAGCGCCGCCTGCAGAAGGTCGGTATGCGCCCGATCTCGCTGGCCGTCGACGTCACGAACTACGTGATGATGGAGCTCGGCCAGCCGCTGCACGCCTACGACCGCTCCCTCGTGCAGGGCGCGATCGGCGTCCGCCGCGCCGAGCAGGGCGAGCGGCTCACCACCCTCGACGGCGCCAAGCGCAAGCTCGACGCCGAGGACCTGGTGATCACCGACGACCGCGGCCCCATCGGCCTCGCCGGTGTCATGGGCGGCGCCAACACGGAGATCGCGGACCACGCCGAGGACGCCGGTACCACCGACGTCGTCATCGAGGCCGCGCACTTCGACGCCGTCTCCATCGCCCGCACCGCGCGCCGCCACAAGCTGTCCTCCGAGGCGTCCAAGCGCTTCGAGCGCGGCGTCGACCCGCAGGCCGCGTCGGCCGCCGCCCAGCGCGCCGTCGACCTGCTCGGGCTGCTCGCGGGCGGTCGCGCCGAGCCCGGTGTCACCGAGGTCGTCGCCCCGTCCGGGCCGCACACCATCACCATCCCGGCCGACCACCCGGACAAGGTGGCGGGCGTGGCGTACGGCCGCGAGACCGTGGTGCGCCGCCTCCAGCAGGTCGGCTGCGACGTGTACGGGCAGGACGCCCTGACGGTCACCGTGCCGTCCTGGCGCCCCGACCTCGCGGACCCGAACGACCTGGCCGAAGAGGTCATCCGCCTGGAGGGCTACGAGAACCTGCCCTCCACGCTGCCGAAGCCGCCGGCGGGCCGCGGCCTGACCGCGCGTCAGCGCCTGCACCGCCGCGCCGGCCGCGCCCTGGCCGGTGCCGGGTACGTCGAGGCGCTCAACTACCCGTTCATCGGCGAGGGCGTCTTCGACCAGCTCGGCCTCGAGGCGGACGACGCGCGCCGCACGGTCGTCAAGCTGATCAACCCGCTCAACGACGAGGAGCCCGCGCTCCGAACGACGCTGCTGCCGGGCCTGCTGAACGCCCTGCGCCGCAACGACGGCCGCGGCAGCCACGACCTGGCGCTCTTCGAGACCGGCCTGGTGTTCCGGCCGACCGGTGAGGAGACCGCCCCGGTCCGCCTCCCCGTCGACCGCCGCCCGACCGCCGAGGAGATCGCCGGGCTGAACGCCGCGCTGCCCGCGCAGCCGCGCCGCGCCGCCGTCGTCCTCGCGGGCGCCCGCGAGCAGGCCGGCTGGTGGGGCAAGGGCCGTCCCGCCGACTGGGCCGACGCCGTCGAGGCCGCGCGCGTCCTCGCCCGCGAGGCGCACGTGGAGCTCACGGTCCGCGCCGACCGGCACGAGCCGTGGCACCCCGGCCGCTGCGCCGCCCTGTACGCGGGCGACCAGCTGATCGGCCACGCCGGTGAGCTGCACCCGCGCGTCGTCAAGGCGCTGAGCCTGCCCGAGCGCACCTGCGCGATGGAGCTCGACCTCGACCTCCTGGAGCAGGCCGGCAGCGGCATCGTCGAGGCGCCGCGGATCTCCACGTTCCCGGTGGCCACGCAGGACGTCGCGCTGGTCGTCGACAAGACGGTCCCGGCCGCCGAGGTCGAGCAGGCGCTGCGCGAGGGCGCCGGTGAACTCCTCGAGTCCATCCGCCTGTTCGACGTGTACGAGAACGCGGAGCAGCTGGGCGACGACAAGAAGTCGCTCGCCTACGCCCTGGGCTTCCGGGCCGGCGACCGCACGCTGAAGGCCGACGAGGCCTCGGCCGCCCGCGACGCCGCGGTGGCGCTGGCCGCCGAGCGCACGGGCGCGGTGCTGCGCGGCGCGTAACCACGCCGGCGCGTGACAGCGCGCGCAGTCGCACCTGAGGGGTGCATCCGGGACACCGGGTGCACCCCTCACTCATTCGGGTGAGGATTCTCGATGATCCGGTCCTGTACGGGCAGACGGTCGACAGAATCATTGCGGCCGCCGGGCCGACCGGCGAGCGCGCTGCAGCGGGCGTAGGGAGCCGTCGGCATGATCCGTACCAAGACGAAGGCGCCCACCGGACTCGAACCGCGGCGCGCCCGGCGCACGTTGATGCTGGGCCTGCCGACCGTGTGGGGCGCGGTCGCCATGACGTACAAGTTCGTCTGTCCGCTCGCGCAGCTGGACGGTCTGGGCGCGCGGATCGCGACCAGCGCGGTCTTCTTCGCCGTCGGCACCGGGCTCATATTGCGTGTACGTCACATGTTGTTACGCGAGTTGAGCGAGGCGCGGGCCGTCGCCGACGCCGCGCAGTCCGCGCTGCTGCGCCCGCTGCCGCCCCGGCTCGACGGTCTCGCGCTCGCCGCGGGACAGCTCTCCGCCGACCGCGGCGCCAGCATCGGCGGCGACCTGTACGACGTCGTCGCCACCGACCACGGCGTCCGTGTGGTCATGGGCGACGTAAGAGGACACGGGATCGCCGCGCTCGGCACCGTCGGCGCCGTCCTCGGCAGCTTCCGCGAGGCCGCGCACGACGAGGACGAACTCGGGGCGCTGCTGCGGCGGCTGGAGCGCGCGCACGCCCGCTACCTGCGCCAGCGCGCCCCCGACGAGCGTCCCTCCGCCGGGGGCGGGGAGCCGGAGAACCCGCTGGCCGAGGAGTTCGTGACGGTGCTGCTCCTGGAGATCCGGCAGGACGGCGCGGTGCACGCGCTCAACTGCGGGCACCCGTGGCCGTATCTGCTGCGTCCCGGCGCCGCGCGCTGCGTGGAGCCGATGGGCGGCGGCGATCCGATGCCGCCGCTGGGCCCCTTCCCGCTGCCCGCCGAGCTGCCGCCCGTGCGCTGCGGGCGGATCAGGCCCGGCGAGGGGCTCCTGCTGCACACCGACGGCCTGGAGGACGCCCGCGATCCGCGCGGCCGGTTCTTCCCGCTGCGGTCCACGCTCGACGCGGCGGTGCGCCGCGGCCCCGTCATCCCGCAGGCCGTCATCCACGCCGTCTACAGCCGGCTCCTGTGCCACGTCGGCGGCCGGCTCGGCGACGACGCGGCGCTGCTCGTGCTGCGCAACGACCGGAGCCGGGTGCCCGCCCAGCACCCCGGGCCCGCCGCGCGCACCGTCCACAAGGTGCTCTGAGCTCCCGGCCGGTCACGACCGTACGAGGCCGGGGGCCGCGCCGTCCGCCCGTCGCGGAGTGTGTCGGGCAGGCGAGCGGGCGGACGACGCGGGTTCGGGCCGCCGCGCTGTACGAGGGGGAGCCGACGGCCCGGCCGGCCTCTTGCGAGGCAGTTCAGTCAACCGGGCCCCAACCAGCCACAACAGAGCGCACACGTCACGGAGTTGGGCATTCCGGTCACACCCCGTGTGAATGCCGCTCGACTAGGCTGGCGGCACCGAGCCAATGGAGGCTCTCGATGCAGCCCAACACTCTGCTGGACGCGATTCTCGACGAGGCCGGGATCTCCCATGCGGGACTCGCGGCCCATGTGAACCAGGAGGGCAAGGCCCGTGGCCTCGCCCTCCGCTACGAACACACCGCGGTCGCCCGCTGGTTGAAGGGCCAGCGGCCGCGCGGCCAGGTGCCCGATCTGATCTGCGAGGTCCTCGCGGCGCGGCTGCAGCGGCACGTCACCCTCGACGACATCGGCCTCGGCGTCTCCTGCGAACCGGCCGCGGCGCACGTGACCACGCTCTCCGGTTTCGTGGAGCGGGCCACCGCCCTGTGGCGCTCCGATCAGCAGCAGCGCCGGCACATCCTGGACGCGCCCGCCGTCACCGGCACCCCGGCCGTCATGCCGGTGTGGGAGTGGGAGAACCCGCCGGAGGACAACGACGTCTCCCGCGGCGGCCGGCACCCGGTCAGCGTCGCCGACCTGGAGATGATGCGCTCGGCCCGCGCCCACTACGAGCAGATGTACCGCAAGGCGGGCGGCATCGCGACGCGCAGCCGCATCGTCGGCTTCCTCAACACCGAGGCGGCGCCGCTGCTCCGCGGCAGCTACACCGACGACACCGGCCGCCAACTGCACCGCGCCACGGGCGGATTGGTGGCCATCGCGGGCATCTGCGCGTACGACTCGGACGCGCACGGGCTCGCGCAGCGCTACTTCCACCAGGCCCTGCGGCTCGCGAAGGCCAGTGCGGACCGGGGCCTCGGCGCGTACGTCATCGCGCTGCTCGTCAACCAGTCGCTGCACATGCGCGATCACCGCCAGGCGGTCGCCTTCGCGGAGGCCGCGCTGCGGGCCGCCGGGCGACACATCTCGCCCGCGCTCGCCTCCGACCTGTACGCGATGCAGGCGAAGGCGTACGCGCACCTCGGCGACGGCACGAGTGCCCTGGAGTGCATCCGGCGTGCCGAGGCCGCCGCCGACCGCATCCGGCGCGGGCACGAGCCGGACGAGACGGGTTACGTGCAGCCCGGGTTCGTCAACGTACAAGTGGCGGAGGCCCTGTTGAGCCTCGGGGACTACGCCGCCGCCAAGGAGCACGCCCAGGAGGCGGTGCACACTCCGGCGCACGATCGGGGGCGTGTTCACCGGCTCGCCGTGCTGAGCCAGATCCAGCTCAGACAGGGGAACGCGGAACAGGCCGTGGCCACCGCCGTGGAAATGGCCGAGACCGCTCGGGGCATGGAGTCGCAGCGCCTGCGCGACAGACTCCGGGCCGTCCGCGAACACCTCGTGCGCAGCGGCTGTGCGGGTACGGCCGAGGCCGCCGAACTCATCGACGGAGCGCTGCGCGTGCCGCTGTGAGCCTTTACGCGGGGAGCCCGCGACCGCCACTGCTGCGATATTGCCAGCAACTCGGCGGAAGGTGGCAGAACCGTGCAGTGGACGAAACAGAACGAACAAACTGTGTATGCAAACCGATGGTTCAGCGTCAACCTGGCAGACGTCGCTCTGCCGGACGGCAAGCACCTCGACCACTTCGTGATACGTCTGCGCCCCGTGGCCGTCGCCACGATCGTCAACGAGGCGCACGAGGTGCTTCTGCTGTGGAGGCACCGCTTCATCACCGACAGCTGGGGCTGGGAACTCGCCGCGGGTGTCGTCGAGGACGGGGAGGACATCGCGTACGCGGCGGCAAGGGAACTGGAGGAGGAGACCGGCTGGCGGCCGGGACCGCTGCGGCACCTGATGAGCGTCGAACCGTCCAACGGCCTCACGGACGCCCGGCACCACATCTACTGGACCGACGAGGGAACGTACATCGGCCACCCCCAGGACGACTTCGAGTCGGACCGCAGGGAATGGGTCCCGCTCAAACTCGTCCCCGACATGATCGCTCGCGGAGAGGTCCCGGCCGCCAACATGGCGGCCGCACTACTTCTCCTGCACCACCAAAGCCTCGGCTAGCGCCCTTCGGGGCTAGCGGCCGAGGGCCTGCCACACCGTGATGGCCAATGCGCCGACCGAGGTCAGCGCGGCCACCGTGGGCAGCGGCCAGCGGGTGTTCTCGAGCGCGCTGAGCCGGGTGCTGAGATCGTCCTGATCCTTGGCGGTCTGGTCGTCGCGGTGTGTGTGCAGGGCCAGTTGACCGTCGATGCGGGCCAGTTGGACCTCGAAGACCCGTCGTAACTCTGCGAGTTCTTCAGGGACCACGGGATTATCCGGGTCGGTCGTCACGAGTTGGCTCCTTTCTCGATCGTGACATCAGTCGTGTCGTCACTGATGTACGCACCGGAAGTCAACTCGCCTGGTGGACGCGGCGGGAGCGTGTGCGAACGGCATATGCGGGTCACCGCCGCACTCCCCGTGCGAACGCAGTGGGCCCGGTGCTCCAAAGAGCACCGGGCCCACTCGCGGACTACGCAGCGTGGTCAGGCGTAGGTGTAGAAGCCCGAACCGCTCTTGCGGCCGAGCCGGCCCGCGTCGACCATCCGCTGCAGCAGCGGGGGAGCGGCGTACAGCGGCTCCTTGTACTCGTCGTACATCGAGTCGGCGATGGAGACGATGGTGTCGAGACCGATCAGGTCCGAGAGCTTGAGCGGGCCCATCGGGTGGGCGCAGCCGAGCTCCATGCCGTTGTCGATGTCCTCGCGGCTCGCGATGCCGGACTCGAACATCCGGATGGAGGAGAGCAGGTACGGCACGAGCAGCGCGTTCACCACGAAGCCCGAGCGGTCCTGGGCGCGGATCGCGTGCTTGCCGAGGATCTTCTCCACCATGGCCTGGGCGCGGCTGATCGTGCCCTCGGAGGTGGTGAGCGCCGGGATCAGCTCGACGAGCTTCTGCACCGGCGCCGGGTTGAAGAAGTGGATGCCGACCACGTGGTCCGGGCGGGACGTCGCCACGGCCAGCTTCACCAGCGGGATGGAGGAGGTGTTCGACGCGAGGATCGCGTCGGACCGGGTCACGACCTGGTCGAGGACCTGGAAGATCTCCGTCTTCACCTGCTCGTTCTCGACGACCGCCTCGATGACGAGGTCGCGGTCGGAGAACTCGCCGAGGTCCGTGGTGAAGGTGAGGCGCTCCTGCGTCTCGGCCAGCTCCTCCTCGGTGATCTTGCCGCGCGAGGCCGCCTTGGCGAGGGAGCTGAGCAGCCGGGTGCGCCCGTACTCCAGGGCCTCGCCGGTGGTCTCGGCCACCATCACGTCGAGTCCCGCACGGGCGCAGACCTCCGCGATTCCGGCGCCCATCTGGCCGCAGCCGACCACGCCGACGCGTTGGATGTCACTCAAGGGGTCCGTCACCTCGTGCCTTTCGCTCTTCTTCCGGGGACCATCGGTGCCACGGGCACAGTGTCCTTCCGGGGGCTTCCGGATCCGCACGTTACCCCGTAGACATGAGTGGGGTGGAGCCCGGGTTAACGCCTGTTCATGCGGGCTCCACGGTGTCACAGGAGGTTGGGGGGAACCTATGGGACGTATCTCACGTATTTCGCGGCGCGGTTTCACGCTCGGGGCGGCCCTCGCGCTGACCGCCCTGACAGCGGCGGACGCCGTCGCGGCGGTGCCGGTACGGCGGGAACTGCGGGGGATGTGGCTGGCCACGGTGGCGAACCGGGACTGGCCCTCGCGGGCGGGGCTGAGCGCCGCCGAGCAGCGCGCCGAGCTGATCGCACACCTGGACACGGCCGTTCGCCGCCGGCTCAACGCGGTGATCTTCCAGATCCGGCCGACCGCCGACGCCCTGTGGCCGTCCGAGCACGAACCGTGGTCCGTCGTCCTCACCGGAACGCAGGGACAGGACCCGGGCTGGGACCCGCTGGGCACCGCGGTCGCGGAGGCGCACGCGCGCGGCCTCGAACTGCACGCCTGGTGCAACCCGTACCGGATCGCCAACCACACCGACCCGACCCGGCTGATCCCCACCCACCCGGCGCGGCTGCACCCCGAGTGGGTCGTCACCTACGGCGGCAAGCTCTACTACAACCCCGGCCTCCCGGAGGTCCGCCGGTTCGTCGTGGACGCGATGCTGGACGCGGTCGAGAAGTACCCCGTCGACGCCGTGCACTTCGACGACTACTTCTACCCGTATCCCGTCGCGGGCCAGACCTTCGACGACGACGCGGCCTACGCCGAGTACGGCGGCGGCTTCCCGGACCGGGCTGCCTGGCGGCGCGACAACATCGACCGGCTGATCCGGGAGATGGCGGCGCGCATCAAGAAGACCAGGCCGCGGACCCGGTTCGGCATCAGCCCCTTCGGGGTCTGGCGCAACAAGGCGACCGACCAGCGGGGCTCCGACACCACGGCCGGTGTGCAGACCTACGACGACCTGCACGCGGACACCCGTAAGTGGGTGCGCGAGCGGTGGATCGACTACGTGGTGCCGCAGGTCTACTGGAATATTGGGTTCCCCGCTGCCGACTACGCGAAGCTCGTGCCGTGGTGGGCCAAGGTCGTACGGGGCACGGGCGTGCGCCTCTACATCGGCGAGGCGCTCTACAAGGCGGGCGATCCGGCGCAGCCCGCCGCCTGGCAGGACCCCGCCGAGCTGTCCCGGCACCTCACGCTCGCGGAGCGCTTCCCGGAGGTGCGCGGGCACGTCTACTTCTCGGCCAAGGAGGTCGGGCAGGACAGGAACGGGGCGATGGCCCGCGTCGTGGCGGACCACTACAGCTGACCGTCCGGCCGACGCCCTGGAGCCGGGTCAGGGTTTCTTCGTGGCCGGGTGCCGGACCACCGCGTCCGGGCCCGGCGACATGATCGCCTCGTGGCCGTCCGCGAACCGCACCCGGAACGGCGGATCGCCGTCCGCCCCGAGCACTTCGACGATCTGCGCCACCCGGTCGTGCTGCCCGACGATCCGGCCGTGCACCAGGAGCTGGTCCCCTACGGTTGCGCGCATCAGGAGTGACCTCCTCGACGGCTGTACGTACCGTACTTTTGCGGCAAGTGTACGGCGCCGCGCGGGGCTTGGGACCCTCCTCAGCCACGCGCTCGCTGGGTGGCCGCGATGCACAGCAGGACCGCCACCGCGGTGAGCGGCGCCGCGACCGGCAGCGCCTCGCCGAGCAGGGCGACCGACCACACCAGGGTCAACAGCGGCTGGGCGAGCTGGAGTTGGCTCGCCTTCGGGATGCCGATCAGCGCCATGCCCTTGTACCAGACGACCAGGCCGAGGAACTGCGAGCCGACCGCCACCCACAGCAGACCGGCCACGGCGTGCCCGGTCAGGTGCACGGGCTCGTACGGGAGGGAGATCGCGGCGCCCGCCGCCGCGAGGGGCAGGCACAGCACGAGCGCCCACGCGATGACCTGCCAGCCCGGCAGCACGGACGCGAGCCGGCCGCCCTCGGTGTAGCCCGCCGCGCAGATCAGCAGCGCCGCGAACAGGAACAGGTCGGCGCGGGTGAGGGCGCCGCCGCTCTGCTGCACCGTGAACGCGATGACCGCGGCCGCGCCGACGCACGCGGCGATCCAGAACGTGCGCGAGGGGCGGGACCCGGTGCGTATCGAGGAGAAGACGGCCGTGGTCAGGGGCAGCAGGCCGACCACCACCGCGGAGTGCGCGGTCGTCGCCGTCTCAAGCGCGAGCGTGGTGAGCAGCGGGAAGCCGACCACCACTCCGGCGGCGACGACGGCGAGGCCCGCCCAGTGCCGCCGCTCGGGCACGGGCACCCGCAGGGCCAGCAGGCAGGCGCCCGCGACGAGCGCGGCCAGGACGCAGCGCACGCTGATCAGGGAGTAGGGGCCGAAGCCCTCGAGGCCCCAGGCCGTGGCGGGGAAGGTGAGCGAGAAGGACGTGACGCCGACGGCGGCGAGCAGCGTTCCGGCGAGCCTGCCGGGCCGCTCCGGCGGGGCGAGGGGGGTAGCGGCCGGGGTGGCCGCGACGCCCGGCCGCTCGGGAATCGCTGCCCGAACTGCTACCGGGTTCGACGCGATAGCGCTATTCTGTGCTCTCATGCAACAGAGTAGCAGCGTGGCCGAACTGGCGAAACAGCTCCGATCCGAGCTGAACCGCTACTCACCGGGCGAGAAGCTGCCGTCGAGCCGCTCCCTCGTCGACCGCTTCAAGGTGAGCCCGGTGACGGTCTCCCGTGCCCTCGCCCAGCTCGCCGCCGAGGGCCTTGTCGTCACCCGCCCCGGAGCCGGCGCCTACCGGGCCGAGGCGCGGGCCTCGGCCGCGCCCGTCGGCGACACCTCCTGGCAGGAGCTCGCGCTGAGCGCCGACGCCGCGACGGAGGTCGTGCCGCGCGCCGTCGACGCGGCGGGTGTCCTGGTGACCCTCTCGCCGCCGCCACCCGGCGTGATCGAGCTCAACACCGGCTATCTGCACCCGGTGCTGCAACCGGGCGCCGCCATGTCCGCCGCCCTCGCGCGCGCCGGACGGCGCCCCGGCGCCTGGGCGAAGCCGCCCGTCGACGGCCTCCCCGAACTGCGCGAGTGGTTCGCGCGCGGCATCGGCGGGGCGGTCTCCGCGTCCGATGTGCTGATCACGTTCGGCGGGCAGTCCGCGCTCACCACGGCGCTGCGCGCGCTCGCGCCGCCCGGGGCCCCCGTCCTCGTCGAATCGCCCACGTATCCGGGCATGTTGGCGATCGCGCGGGCGGCAGGGCTTCGGCCGGTTCCGGTGCCGGTGGACCGGGACGGTGTGCGCCCCGAACTGCTCGCGCAGGCGTTCAGGGCGACCGGCGCCAAGCTCTTCGTGTGCCAGCCGCTGTTCCAGAACCCGACGGGCGCGATGCTCTCCGCCGACCGGCGGCTCGAGGTGCTGCGGATCGCGCGGGAGGCCGGGGCGTTCATCGTCGAGGACGACTTCGTGCGCCGGCTCGTCCACGACGACGCGGGGCCGCTGCCGAGGCCGCTCGCGAGCGACGACCCGGACGGCGTCGTCGTGCACGTCTGCTCGCTCACCAAGGCGACGTCGCCGAGCCTGCGCATCGGCTGCCTCGCCGCCCGCGGCCCCGTCCTGGAGCGGCTGCGCGCGATCCAGGTCGTCGACCACCTCTTCGTGCCGCGCCCCCTCCAGGAGGCCACGCTCGAACTCGTCGGCTCCCCGGCCTGGCCGCGCCATCTGCGCACCCTGGCCGGGGAGTTGAGGTCCCGCCGCGACATCCTGGCCGCCGCGATCACCACCGACCTGCCCGCGCTCGACCTCACCCACATTCCGGCCGGCGGCTACCACCTGTGGCTGCGCCTGCCGGAGGGCAGCGACGAGGCGGCGCTGGTCGCGGGCGCCCTGCGCGCAGGTGTCGCCGTGGCCCCCGGCCGCCCGTACTTCTCGGCCGAACCCCCGGCGCCGCACATCCGGCTGAGCTTCGTGGGCGTCGCGGCGACCGCCGAGATCACCGAGGGCGTACGCCGCCTGAAGGCCGCCTGCGCGGAGGTACTGGCCCCGAATCCGCTCGACGCTCCCGCGTCCGACCTGTGAGGATCCCCGTATGACCAGCTCTCTGCCCGACGGCTACGCGATATCGACCGACCCCGCCCGAATCGACGCGGACCGCGTCCACGCGTGGCTGTCCGAGGACGCGTACTGGGCGATCGGCCGCCCGCGCGACAAGCAGGACAAGGCGCTCGCCGGGTCCCTCAACTTCGGTGTGTACGACGCCGCTTCGGGCGAACAGGTCGCCTACGCGCGCGTGGTCACCGACGAGGCGACGTTCGCCTGGCTCTGCGACGTGTACGTGGACCGCTCGGTGCGCGGCAAGGGCATCGGCAAGGCGATGGTGACGTCGGTCCGCGACCACCTCCGGCCGCTCGGCATCCGCCGCGTCCTCCTGGCGACGGAGGACGCGCACGGGGTGTACGAGGAGGTGGGCTTCAAGCCCCTGGAGCACCCGGACCGGTGGATGGCCCTGTACTTCGATCAGGACCTGCCAACGCGGGGCGGGTAGCTGGCGGTCGGAGCCCGGGACCGGGACCTTGACCCCGGCTACCCGCAAGTACACGATCAGCCACATGCACCTCACGGTCACCTTCGTCGCCGCCGCCCGCAGCTCCACCCTGCTCGACGAGCGCTTCGACGACGACCGTCCGCTGGACAACGCCGGCTGGTCGACGGTGCAGCACGCCGCACCGGGGCTCGCCCGGCTCGCCGCCGCCGAGCTGCGCTACTGCTCGCCGACACCCCGCAGCCGCGCCACCGGCGACGCCCTGGGTCTCACGCCGCTCGCCCAGCCCGCGCTGCGGGACTGCGACATGGGCCGCTGGCGCGGACGGACGCTCACCGAGGTCGCGGCCGTGGAACCGGACGCCGTCGAGCGCTGGCTGGGCGATCCCCGGTCGGCCCCGCACGGCGGCGAGTCGCTGCTCACCTTCATCGGCCGGGTCGGCGCCTGGCTGGACACCAGGCCCGCCGAGGACGGCACCCGCATGGTCGCGATCGCCGAGCCGTCCGTGGTCCGCGCGGCGCTCGCCTACGCGCTGAAGGCGCCCCCGTCGACGTACTGGAACATCGACGCGCGGCCGCTGTCGACGGCGGTCGTCACCGGGCAGCAGGGCCGCTGGAGTCTGCGGCTCGGCGGTAGTCCGTCGTGAGCAGCAGGTCCTTCGCGGGGCCCTTGACGCGCCACACGGTCCGCCACCGGTCCGCGTCGTACACGGTGAACGCGCCCCGGTAGAGGTCGGCCGAGCAGGGGTGGTCGGCGACGTGGTGGCCCGACCGCAGATCCAGGTCGTGGAAGAAGCGCCCGTCGGAGAAGTGCACCACGGCGGTGCCGGGGTCCTCGCCCGGCAGGTAGCGGAGCGTGCGCTCGGCGGGCCGGGCGACCCCGTGCCACTCGAACGTCCCCGACTCGAAGTGCAGCAGCCCTTCCCCCTCGGCGGTGAAGTCCGTCGTCCCCGTGAACGTCCCCGTCGCGTCCGCAGCGAGGTCCCGCACCGTCCGCCCGACCCGCCAGCGTCCCGCGAGGAACGCCAACACATCGGAAACCGGCCAGAGTTCGCCCGTCACGCACATCACTCCCGCTCACCTCTGCGCGAACCGTTGACGCGCGCACCGCCGCTTCCTATCTTGCCGTTCGCAGTTTAGGACGCCGTACGGGATATCGAACAGAACTGGTATCGAAGAGAACTGGGGAGTGCGCATGACGCGTGGACGACGCAGACGCTGGACGTTGGGGCTCGGAGCCGCGGTGGGGTCCCTGCTGGTGGGCGCGGCGGTGCTGCCGTCGTCGGCCGCGGAGGCGGGAGCCACGGCGGACACCACGGACTACTCCATGACCGTCGACCCCACCGGCTCGGGCGCGGCCATCGACGACACGATGTACGGCGTCTTCTTCGAGGACATCAACCGCGCCGCGGACGGCGGCCTCTACGCCGAACTCGTACAGAACCGGTCCTTCGAGTACTCCACCGCCGACAACAGCGCGTACACCCCGCTCACCGCCTGGAAGACCACCGGCGCCGCGAAGGTCGTCGACGACGACGGGCGGCTGAACGCCCGCAACCGCAACTACCTCGCCCTGGCCGCCGGGGCGAACGCCACCAACTCCGGCTACGGCACCGGCTACACCCTCAAGAAGGGCGAGGCATACGACTTCTCCCTCTGGGCGCGCGGCGACTCCGAACTCACCGTGACCCTGGGCGACGCCGACGGCGCCCTCGCCACGCCCCGCAAGATCCGGACGCGCGGCGGCTGGGCCCAGTACCGGGCGACGTTCACGCCGAGCGAGGCCACCACCACGGGCCGCCTCACCGTCGCCACCACGAAGGACACCGCGCTCGACATGGTGTCCCTCTTCCCGCGCGACACCTACAAGGGCCACAAGAACGGTCTGCGCAAGGACCTGGCGCAGAAGGTCGCGGACCTCGACCCCGGCTTCGTCCGCTTCCCGGGCGGCTGCCTCGTCAACACCGGCTCCATGAAGGGTTACGACGAGGCCTCCGGCTACGAGCGCAAGCGCGCGTACCAGTGGAAGGACACGGTCGGCCCCGTCGAGCAGCGGCCCACCAACGCGAACTTCTGGGGCTACAACCAGAGCTACGGGCTCGGCTACTACGAGTACTTCCAGTTCTCCGAGGACATCGGCGCGATGCCGCTGCCCGTCGTCCCCGCCCTCGTCACCGGCTGCGGCCAGAACAAGGCCACGGACGACGACGCGCTGCTGAAGCGGCACATCCAGGACACCCTCGACCTGATCGAGTTCGCCAACGGCCCGACGAGCACCAAGTGGGGCAAGCTCCGCGCCGACATGGGCCACCCGAAGCCCTTCCACCTCACCCACCTCGCGGTCGGCAACGAGGAGAACCTGCCGAACGAGTACATGGCGCGCTTCAAGCAGTTCCGCGCCGCCATCGAGGCGAAGTACCCGGACGTCACGGTCATCTCCAACTCAGGCCCCGACGACAGCGGTTCGACCTTCGACACGGCCTGGAAGCTCAACAAGGACGCCAAGGTCGACATGGTCGACGAGCACTACTACAACAGCCCGCAGTGGTTCCTCCAGAACAACGAGCGCTACGACTCCTACGACCGGCAGGGCCCAAAGGTCTTCCTCGGCGAGTACGCCTCGCTCGACAACAAGTGGGCCAACGCAATGTCCGAGGCCGCCTACATGACGGGCCTCGAACGCAACGCGGACGTCGTCAAGCTCGCCTCCTACGCGCCGCTGTTCGCCCGCACCGACACGGTGCAGTGGAAGCCGGACATGATCTGGTTCAACGACCAGAAGTCGTGGGGCTCGGCCGACTACGAGGTGCAGAAGCTCTTCATGCGCAACGTCGGCGACCGGGTCGTCCCCTCGAAGGCCACCGCCACCCCCTCCACCCTGGAGCCGATCACCGGCGCCGTGGGGCTGTCGACGTGGGCGACCAGCGCCGCGTACGACGACGTGAAGGTGACGGACGCCGACGGGAAGACGCTGCTGAGCGACGACTTCACCGGGACCGCCTCGCAGTGGACCGGCAGCGGCAAGGGGACGTGGGCCGTCCAGGACGGCCAGTACGTGCAGTCCGACGAGGCCGCCGAGAACACCCTGGTCACGGCGGGCGACCCGAGCTGGCAGAACTACGACCTGCACGTGAAGGCCACCAAGAAGTCCGGCAAGGAGGGCTTCCTCGTCGCCTTCGGCGTCAAGGACACCGGGAACTACTACTGGTGGAACCTCGGCGGCTGGAACAACACCCAGTCCGCCGTCGAACAGGCCGTGAACGGAGGCAAGTCCACCCTCCTGTCCAAGGCCGGATCGATCGAGACGGGCCGTGCCTACGACATCGACATCAAGGTCCGGGGCCGCCAGGTCACCCTGTACCTCGACGGCCAGGAATGGGGCTCCTTCAAGGACGACAAGCCGGCCGAACCGTTCCGCCAGGTCGTCACCAAGGACAAGAGGACCGGTGACCTGATCGTCAAGGTCGTCAACGCACAGGACGCCGCGGCCCGTACGCAGGTCGACCTCGGCGGCGCCGACGTCGCGGACTCGGCGGCGGTCACGACGCTGAGCGCGGCGCCCGACGCCGAGAACACGGCCACCGAACGGCCCGTGAAGCCGACGACGTCGACCTTCGACGGCGTTGCCGACCGATTCACGTACACGTTCCCGGGGAACTCGGTGACGTTCCTGAGGATCAAGAAGGGCTGAGCCCGAGCGATCAAGCTGGGCTGAGCCCGAGCGATCAAGAAGGGCTGAGCCCGAGCGGTGCTCAGCCGTTGACGAACCGCATGCTGTTCGCGTCGTAGCGGTCCCCGGCCACCTCGGTGGCGGGGGCCGCCGCGTCGATCGCGGCGAGGTCGTCCGCCGACAGCTCCAGCGTCGCCGCCGCCACGTTCTCCTCCAGGTACTTCTGGCGGCGCGTGCCGGGGATCGGGACCACGTCGTCGCCCTGGTGCTGCACCCAGGCGAGCGCCAACTGGCCGGCCGTGACGCCCTTCCGCTCCGCCAGCTCCTCCAGGCGGGCGACGATCGCGAGATTGCGCTCCAGGTTCCCGTCCGTGAAACGCGGCTGGGAGCGGCGCAGATCGCCCTCCTTGAACTGCTCCGTCGACTTGTACGCGCCGGTGAGGAAGCCGCGCCCCAGCGGCGAGAACGGTACGAGGCCGATCCCCAGCTCCCGGCACACCGGCAGGATCTCCGCCTCCAGGTCGCGCGTCCACAGCGAGAACTCGCTCTGCAGCGCCGCGATCGGATGCGTCGCGTACGCCTTGCGCAGCGTGTCCGGGCCCGCCTCCGAGAGGCCGAGGTGGCGCACCTTGCCCTCCTTCACCAGCTCCGCCATGGCGCCCACGGTCTCCTCGATGGGCACGTCCCGGTCGACGCGGTGCAGGTAGTACAGGTCGATGTGGTCCACGCCGAGCCGGCGCAGCGAGGCCTCGCAGGCCTGCCGGACATAGGCGGCGTCGCCGCGGATCTCGACGGGCTCGCCCAGCTTGTTGGCGAAGCCGAACTTCGTGGCGAGAACGGCCTGTTCGCGGCGGCCCGGCGCGGCGAGGGCGCGGCCGATCAGCTCTTCGTTGTGCCCGGTTCCGTAGAAGTCCGAGGTGTCGAGCAGGGTCACACCGAGGTCGAGCGCGCGGTGGATCGTGCCGATCGACTGCTCGTCGTCGGACGGGCCGAAGCCGTGGCTCATGCCCATGCAGCCGAGGCCCTGTGCGGAGACGGTGAGCGCGCCCAGACGGCGAGCGGGAAGGTTCGACATGGGTGTCCTGCCTCCAGGTGTGGTGCCGGTGCCGTACGCGCTCGACGGTATGACCTGGAGCGCACTCCAAGGCAAGCAGTGCGCCCCCGGGTACGCTGCCCGCGCGCCGGGCACGCCGGCGGGGCGACGAGGGGGAGCGGTCATGGGTGCAGCGCGGATCCGGTGCAGAGGGGCGGCGGTGTGTGCCGCTTTCGCCGCCTCCTTGTTCGCCGTCGCGGGGTGCGGGACGTCCGGCGGGCAGGCGAAGGCACCGGCCCCGTCCAAAGCCGCCCACAAGGCGGAGCTCTCCTGGAAGTTCGAGCACATCGCGGACTTCAACGGTGAGCTGACCGATGTCGCGGTCCTCGCCGAGGACGACATCTGGGCGGCCGGAGCCGAGAACGACGGCAGCTACTCGCCCCTGCTTCTGCACTACGACGGCGAGCGGTGGAGCCGCGAGCCGCTTCCCGAGGCGCTCGGCGACGGCGAGGGCTACCCGCCGATGCTCGAAGAGATCGGCGACAAGACCTTGTGGATGCGGTCGAACCCGCGCCGGGAAGGCGTGCCGCAGGCGGACGCGGACGCGGACGCGGATTCGGATGCGGATTCGGATGCGGATGCGGCTGTGGCCAAGTGGGCACAGTGGGACGGCACCCGCTGGTCCCCGGTGCCGAACCCGCCGCCCGGAGCGGCCGCCGACCTCGACGCCGCGTCGCCCGACGACATCTGGACGCTCACCGGCGAGCAGACCGCCGCCCACTGGGACGGCACCCGCTGGACCACGACCCGGCTCCCGTACAGGGTGGCCGACCTGGCCGTCGCCGGGCCCGACGACGTGTGGGCCGTCGGCTCCCGGTCCACCGGGCCCGGCACCGAGGCCGTGCACGGCGAGGCGTACGCCCAGCCCGCCTCCGCGCACTGGGACGGCACGGCCTGGAAGCCGGTGGACACGCCACAGGCCCGCTTCGAGGAGCCGGTCCCGCCCGAGCCCGGCGCGGGCCTGACCCGCGTCGTCGCCCTCGAAGGCGGAGAGGTGCGCGCCTACGGCATGAACTCCTTCAACCACGGAGAGGTCGAGCCGGAACCGCAGGACCAGCACATCCGGCTGCGCCGGGACGGTGACAAGTGGACCGACCAGGAGCCGGCCCCCGGCCAGTGCGAGCAGCGGCTCCCGGTCGGCCAGGACGAGGGCGGCCTCTTCCTCGACGGCAACTGGTACCTGACCGACGACAACCGCTGCGTGAAGATCGGGCGCCAGCGGCTGCCCCTGTCGACCGGCGCCCGCACGGCCTCGAACCAGCAGCTGTGGCTCAAGGAGATCCACCGGATCCCGGGCACCGACGCATGGATCGGCGCCGGAAAGGTGGAGGTCATGCAGAGCGGCGACCCGTTCGGCGCGCCCGTCGTCGCCCGCCTGGAACGCGGCTGAACCCTGCGCACCGCCGCCCACTGCCCTCCCGCATCGATCACACCACTCGTTGCATAAACGTGCATCGCGACGTATAGTCATGCCATCGAGGAGGAGGGTTCCATGGCGGTACGCGCAGCAGTGGCGGGAGCGAGTGGGTACGCGGGCGGCGAAGTGCTGCGCCTGCTGCTCGCCCACCCCGAGGTGGAGATCGGCGCCCTGACGGGCAACTCGAACGCGGGACAGCGCCTGGGCGCGCTCCAGCCCCACCTCTTCCCGCTCGCCGACCGAGTCCTCCAGGAGACCACGACGGAGGTCCTCTCCGGGCACGACGTCGTCTTCCTGGCGCTGCCGCACGGGCAGTCCGCCGCCGTCGCCGAGCAGCTCGGCCCGGACGTCCTCGTGGTCGACATGGGAGCCGACTTCCGGCTGAAGGACGCGGGCGACTGGGAGACGTTCTACGGCTCGCCGCACGCCGGTACCTGGCCGTACGGCCTGCCCGAACTGCCGGGTGGCCGCGCCGCCCTCGAGGGTTCCAAGCGCATCGCGGTGCCGGGTTGCTACCCGACGGCCGTCTCGCTCGCCCTCGTCCCCGCGTACGCGGCGGGGCTCGTGGAGAGCGAGGCCGTGATCGTCGCCTCCTCCGGCACCTCCGGCGCGGGCAAGGCGGCCAAGCCGCACCTGCTCGGCAGCGAGGTCATGGGGAACATGTCGCCGTACGGGGTGGGCGGCGGACACCGGCACACCCCCGAGATGATCCAGAACTTCAGCGCGGCGGCGGGGGAGCGGGTCTCCGTCTCCTTCACGCCGACGCTCGCGCCGATGCCCCGCGGCATCCTCGCCACGTGCAGCGCGAAGGCGAAGCCCGGCGTCACCGCCGAGCAGGTGCGCACCGCGTACGAGAAGGCGTACGGCGACGAGCCGTTCGTGAACCTGCTGCCCGAGGGCCAGTGGCCGCAGACGGCGGCGGTGTACGGGTCGAACGCGGCGCAGATCCAGGTCGCGTACGACGAGGCGGCGGGCCGCGTCATCGTCATCAGCGCGATCGACAACCTGACCAAGGGCACCGCCGGCGGTGCCATTCAGTCCATGAACATCGCCCTCGGTCTCGACGAGACCACGGGCCTCTCGACGATCGGAGTCGCGCCGTGAGTGTGACGGCAGCCAAGGGATTCCAGGCCGCGGGCATCGCCGCCGGAATCAAGGACAGCGGGAACCCGGACCTGGCCCTCGTGGTCAACCGCGGCCCCCGCCAGGCGGCCGCGGGCGTGTTCACCTCCAACCGCGTCAAGGCGGCCCCGGTCCTCTGGTCCGAGCAGGTCCTCAAGGGCGGCACCGTCTCCGCCGTCGTCCTCAACTCCGGTGGCGCCAACGCCTGCACCGGCCCCAAGGGCTTCCAGGACACGCACGCGACGGCCGAGAAGGTCGCCGAGGTCCTCGAGGTGAACGCCGGGGAGGTCGCCGTCGCGTCGACCGGCCTCATCGGCGAGCTGCTGCCCATGGACAAGGTGCTGCCGGGCGTCGACAAGGTCGCCGCCCAGCTCTCCGAGCACGGCGGCGAGAAGGCCGCCATCGCCATCAAGACCACCGACAGCGTGCACAAGACGGCGGTGCACCAGGGCGAGGGCTGGACCGTCGGCGGCATGGCGAAGGGCGCCGGCATGCTGGCCCCCGGCCTCGCCACGATGCTCGTCGTCCTCACCACGGACGCCGACCTCGACAGCGAGGTCCTGGACAAGGCGCTCCGGGACGCCACCCGCGTCACGTTCGACCGGGTCGACTCCGACGGCTGCATGTCCACGAACGACACGGTGCTGCTGCTCGCCTCCGGAGCCGCCGAAGTCACCCCGGAGTACGAGGAGTTCGCGAACGCCGTGCGCCTCGTCTGCGACGACCTCGGCCGCCAGCTCATCGGCGATGCCGAGGGCGCCAGCAAGGACATCAAGGTCGAGGTCGTCAACGCCGCGAGCGAGGACGAGGCCGTCGAGGTGGGCCGCTCCATCGCCCGGAACAACCTCCTCAAGTGCGCCATCCACGGCGAGGACCCCAACTGGGGCCGCGTCCTGTCCGCCATCGGCACCACGAAGGCCACCTTCGAGCCGGACGAGCTGAACGTCGCGATCAACGGCGTGTGGGTCTGCAAGAACGGCGGCGTCGGCGAGGACCGGGACAAGGTCGACATGCGCTACCGGGAGGTCGTCGTCACCGCCGACCTCGCCGCGGGCACCGAGACCGCGACGATCTGGACGAACGACCTGACCGCCGACTACGTCCACGAGAACAGCGCGTACTCCTCATGAGCGAGACGAACGACAGCAAGCAGGCCACCGCGCGCAAGCACACCGCGCTCCCCAAGGCCCAGACGCTCATCGAGGCGCTGCCCTGGCTGACCCGGCACAACGGCAAGACGGTCGTCATCAAGTTCGGCGGCAACGCCATGATCGACGAGGACCTGAAGGCCGCCTTCGCGCAGGACGTCGTCTTCCTGCACCACGCGGGGCTCAAGCCCGTCGTGGTGCACGGCGGCGGCCCGCAGATCAGCAGGGCGCTCGACCGGCACGGCATCGTCAGCGAGTTCAAGGCGGGCCTGCGGGTCACCACCGAGGACGCCATGGACGTCGTACGGATGGTGCTCGCCGGACAGGTGCAGCGCGAGCTCGTCGGCCTGCTCAACCAGCACGGGCCGCTCGCCGTCGGCATCACCGGCGAGGACGCGCACACCATCACCGCCACCAAGCACCAGCCCCGCATCGAGGGTGAACTGGTCGACATCGGCCGCGTCGGCGAGATCACCGAGATCGACACCGGCGCCATCGAGGCCCTGCTCGCCGACGGCCGGATCCCGGTCGTCTCCTCGATCGCCCGTTCCCAGGACGACTCGCATGTCTACAACGTCAATGCTGATACGGCGGCTGCGGCACTCGCTGCTGCGCTGGACGCCGAGACGCTGATGGTGCTGACCGACGTCGAGGGCCTCTACGAGGACTGGCCCAATTCGGACGAGGTCATCAGCCGGCTCACCGCCACCGAACTCGAGAAGCTGCTCCCGGAGCTGGCGAGCGGCATGGTCCCGAAGATGGAGGGCTGCCTGCACGCCGTGCGCAACGGCGTGCACACCGCCCGCGTCATCGACGGGCGGGTCCAGCACTCGATCCTGCTGGAGATCTTCACCGACGAAGGCATCGGCACGATGGTCATGGCCGACAAAGAGGGCGACGAGCAGGGGGAGGACAACTCGTGACCGCTAACCAGGAGTTGACGGAGCGCTGGCAGGGCGCCCTGATGAACAACTACGGCACCCCGCGGCTCCCGCTGGTCAAGGGCGCGGGCGCCAAGCTGTGGGACGCCGACGGCAAGGAGTACCTGGACTTCGTCGGCGGCATCGCGGTCAACGCGCTGGGCCACGCCCACCCCGCGATCGTCGAGGCCGTCTCCACGCAGATCGCCTCCCTCGGCCACGTCTCGAACCTCTTCGTCGCCGAGCCGCCCGTCGCGCTCGCCGAGCGGCTGCTCCAGCTCTTCGGCCGGGACGGCGCGGTCTTCTTCTGCAACTCGGGCGCCGAGGCCAACGAGGGCGCGTTCAAGATCGGCCGGCTCACGGGCCGCACGCACATGGTCGCCACGACCGGCGGCTTCCACGGCCGCACCATGGGCTCCCTCGCGCTGACCGGCCAGCCCGGCAAGCAGGACGGCTTCACGCCGATGCCCGGCGACGTCACGCACGTCCCGTACGGGGACGTGGACGCGCTCAGGGCGGCGGTCACGACCGACACGGCCTTCGTCATCATCGAGCCCATCCAGGGCGAGAACGGCGTGGTCGTACCGCCCGTCGGCTACCTCAAGGCGGCCCGCGAGATCACCCGTGCCACCGGCACCCTGCTCGTGCTCGACGAGGTGCAGACCGGCGTCGGCAGGACCGGGCACTGGTTCGCGTACCAGGCGCAGGAGGGCGTCGACCCCGACGTCGTCACGCTCGCCAAGGGCCTCGGCGGCGGCCTCCCGCTCGGCGCGACCATCGCCTTCGGCGAGACGGCGAAGCTCCTGAAGCCCGGCCAGCACGGCACGACGTTCGGCGGCAACCCGGTCGTCTGCGCCGCGGGCCTCGCCGTCCTCGACACCATCGCGGGCGAAGGGCTCCTGGAGAACACCAAGGCCGTCGGCGAGCGCATCAAGTCCGGCGTCGAGGGTCTCGGCCACCCGTTGATCAGCCACGTCCGGGGTGAGGGCCTGCTCCTGGGTATCGTGCTCACCGGGCCGCGCGCACCGCAGGTGCAGCAGGCGGCCCAGGACGCGGGCCTCCTGGTGAACGCGCCCGCACCCGACGTCGTCCGGCTCATGCCGCCGCTGAACCTGAGCGACGCCGAGGCGGACGCGTTCCTCGCGGCGCTGCCCGCCGTACTGGACACGGCCGCCGAGGACGAAGGACGAGCCTGAGGAATGGGACGACGACGATGAGCAGCAAAGCGGAGAGAGACGTAGCCGCGGCGACGAACCTCGCACACGCGGCGGCGGCCGCGGTGCCGCAGACCCGCGCCGCGCGGCACCGCCGCATAGTGGACATCCTCAACCGCCAACCGGTGCGTTCCCAGAGCCAGTTGGCGAAGCTGCTGTCCGACGACGGCCTCACGGTCACGCAGGCGACGCTCTCCCGCGACCTGGACGAGCTGGGCGCGGTCAAGATCCGCAACACCGGCGGTGAGCTGATCTACGCCGTGCCCAGCGAGGGCGGCTTCCGCACCCCGCAGGCCCCGCTCGGCGAATCGGCCAAGGAGGAGCGGATGCGCCGCCTGGCCGGCGAACTGCTCATCTCGGCGGAGGCCTCGGCCAACCTGGTCGTCCTCCGCACGCCCCCGGGCGCGGCCCAGTTCCTCGCCTCCGCGATCGACCAGGCCGAACTGCACGTGATCCTCGGCACGATCGCGGGCGACGACACGGTCATGCTGATCAGCCGCGACCCTGCGGGCGGCCAGTCGCTGGCGGACCACATGCTGCGGCTGGCGCAGAACGAGCACTGAGCCGCTCCGCGACGCCACCCAGTGGGCCGGGCGGGAGCCCCGGCTTTCGGGAAGGGGCGGGCTGGGGGAGAGGAATCCCTCAGCCCAGCCCCGCCGCCCGCGCCCCGTCGGGCCCCAGAAACGCCACCAGCTCAGCCACCGTGGGTGCCGTCGCGGGCCCCCGCCGCGTCACCGCGAGCGCGGCCGCAGCATTCGCCCCCCGCGCCGCGTCCACCGCACCGACGCCCCGCCCCAGCAGCGCCAGAAACGCCCCCACGTGCGCGTCCCCGGCACCATTGCTGTCCACGGCATCCACCGAGAACCCGGGTACGTGCACCACTTCACCGGCCCCCGGCGGAGCCACCCAGCAGCCGTCCTTGTCCGCCCGCAGCACGACCCCGCCCCCGCTCCGCAGCCGCGAGCGCAGCGCCTCCGCCGCCTCCCGGGGCCCCGCCGCCCCGGTCATCAGGAACGCCTCCCGCGCATTGCAGCTCAGCCAGTCCGCACGGTCGAGCACCGGCTCCAGCACGGCCGCCGGGATGTCCGCCACGAGCGGCGCCGGATCGAGACACACCCGTACGTCGTCCGGCAGCCCCGCGACCAGACCGGCGAGCAGCGGCCCGTTGACCTCCATCACCAGGCCGTAGCCCGAGACCTGAACGATGTCGCCACGGCGCACGGCGGAGCCCACTGCGGCGGCCTCGCGCTCCGTCATCCGCGCGTCGACGCCGAAACTCGTCACGAACGTCCGCTCGCCGCCCCCGTCGACCAGCGCCACGCAGAACCCGCTGTCGCCGTCCGCCCGTACCGGAAGGACCGTGCCGATGCCCTCCGCCGCGAGCGCGGAACGCACCAATTCGCCGTACGGCCCGGTCCCGTGGACGCCCGCGTAGACCGCGTCGGCGCCGAGCCTGCGGGCCGCGGTGAGGGTGTTGAAGCCGCCGCCCGCGTACAGCTCGGTACGGGTGCCGATGACGTCGCCGCCGCGCTCGGGCAGGGCCGGCACGTCGATGACGAGATCGGCGATGACGTTCCCCGCGAGAACCACACGAGCCTCGCTCATCGCGCGGCCTCCTTGTCGAAACCGGAACCGGAGGCGGAGTCCACCGCACCCGGCTCCCCGAGGGTCACCGAGGACCCACGCCCCAGCACCCCGTAGACCACTCCGCCCACGACGATCGCGACCAGCCACCCGAGCCCGTTGACACCGAACCACGAGTCGGCCAGTGGCCCCTCGAACCACACGTCGTCCGCGCTCGTCGCGGCCTTCGTGAACAGCAGCCCGGCCACGATCGCCGCCAGCCACGCGAGGACGGCGGACAGCTGGAAGCCGCCCCGGTACCAGTACCGGCCGCCCGGCCCGGTGTTCATCAGCGCCTCGGGGTCGTATTCGCGCCCGCGCAGCATGTCGACGGCGATGATGCCGATCCACGCCGAGATCGGCACGGCGAGCAGCGTCAGGAATGTGCTGAACGGGCCGTAGAAGTCGTCCGCGATCAGCATGAAGTAGACGCCGCCGAGGAACATCAGCACGACGTCCAGGCAGACCGCCCAGGCCCGTGGCACCCGCAGTCCGAGCGTGATCATCGTCAACCCGGCAGAGTACGTGGACAGATGGTTGGACATCAGCAGGCCGCCGAAGGCCGCGATCAGATACGGCACCGCCATCCACGACGGCAGCATCGCGTTGATCGCGGCGACCGGGTCGGAGGCCGTCGCGAGTGTCGGGTCGCCTGCCGTGAGCAGCGAGCCGAGCGAGATCAGCAGCACCAGCGGAATGCCCGCCCCGAACGCGGAGGCCCGCACGAGCCGCCCGCCCGGGATCTTCGTCGGCAGGTAACGGGCATAGTCCGCACCCGCGTTGGCCCAGCCGATACCGGTGCCCGCGGCGATGAACCCGATGCCCGCGACGACGCCCGAGACCGGCCCTGCCGGGGCGTCGAGCACCTTCGACCAGTCGACGGTGGCGACGAGGAAGCCCATCACGACGAGGTTCAGGACTCCGAAGACGACCGTTGCCCACTTGTTGATCCACATGATCGTGGCGTGCCCGAGCCCGCTGATCAGCAGCGTGCAGGCGATGAACACCAGGAGGCAGACCAGGGTGAGCACGGTGCCCCGGTCCGCCCCGAACACCGTCTTGAGCAGGGCGAGCAGCGCGTACGCCGCGGTGGTCGTCGTGATCGTCTCCCAGCCGATTCGGCTGAGCCAGCTGATCAGTGTGGGACCGTGGTTGCCGCGCTGCCCGAAGACGGCCCGCGACAGGGTCAGGGCCGGCGCCCCGCCCTTGCGTCCGGCCAGGCTGAGCGCGCCGACCAGGGCGAACGAGCCCACCGAGCCGACGGCCGCGACGAGCACGGCCTGCCAGATGTTCAGGCCGCGGAAGGCGACGAGCGTCGCGCCGAGCGGCAGCCCGAGGATCGAGATGTTGGCGGCGAACCACGTCCAGAACATCTGGCTCGCGTGGCCGTGCCGCTCGTTGTCGGGGACCGGTTCGATCCCCCGGGTCTCCACGGTGCCGACGCGGACGTTCTCCGTTGAAGCGGCCATCGCGGAACCTCCTTAGTAGGTGGGTCGTCGTTGGTGGGCCGGGCCGGTCAGCCGGCGCGGTGGGTGAGCAACTGGCGGGCCAGCGGCTCCAGTTCGAGGCCGTTGACCTCGCGCAGGGTGCGTACCGCGTCGGCGGGCAGCCCGCTGAGGCCGTGCAGGGAACCGGCGACCGCCCCCGCGATCGCGGCGATGGTGTCGGAGTCGCCGCCGAGGTTCGCGGCGAGCAGCGCGGAGCGCCATGGGTCGCCGCCGGTCAGCGCGAGCACCGCGAAGGCGGCCGGGACGGACTCCTGGCTGGCGACGCTCGTGCCGATCAGGGCTTCGATCCGGTTC
This sequence comes from Streptomyces sp. NPDC059897, assembly GCF_042730865.1. Taxonomy (NCBI): domain Bacteria; kingdom Bacillati; phylum Actinomycetota; class Actinomycetes; order Kitasatosporales; family Streptomycetaceae; genus Streptomyces; species Streptomyces sp. NPDC059897. The sequence goes on from NZ_JBHWKQ010000010.1 coordinate 212,198, forward strand.
AGGGCCGCTGCCTCGTCGAGGCCCGCGACCAGGTCCCGTACGGCGGCGATCCGCGCGGAGACGGAGGCGCCCGCGATCCAGTGGCCACGCCGCGAACCGGCCGCCGACGCCGCGACCGCGGCCTCGAACACGTCGTCCAGGGTGCCGCCCGCGATCCCGGTGGAGACGGCCGCGGCTACGGCGGCCGCGCCCGCGATGCCGACCGTCGTGTCGTGCGTGACCTGGCAGGACTCCACGACCCGGTCGAGGAAGGTGTCCGTGTCCCCGGGTGCGTAGGAGAAGGCGATGCCGACGGGAGTGACGCGCATGGCGGCGCCGTTCGTGGTGCCGTGCTTGCCGGCCTCCTTGGGGTCCGTCCCGCGCGCGACGGCGTCGAGCGCCGCCTTGGTCGAGGGGCCGAGGAGATCGAAGGAGCCCTTGGCCTTCATCTCCTTCTCCCAACACAGGAGTTCCTCGGCGAACCGCAGCGGGTCGACGTGCCCCCCGCCCTCGACGAGCAGCCGTGCCACGATGACCGCCTGATCGGTGTCGTCGGTGACGGAACCGGCCGGCATCCCGGCGCTCACCGGGTTGTCGGCGCCTGCCGGTTCGAAGCCGGTCAGGGTGCCGTACACCCGGACGACGTCCGCGCGGGACATGACCTGCGTCGGCATACCGAGGGCGTCACCGAGCGCGAGCCCGTAGAAGGCGCCGAGGGCGCGGTCGAACTGAGGGGTCTCGGTCACTGGTGGCCTCCTCGGCCGGTACGTACGTGCAGTTGGAACCGGGCGGGGTCCAGCAGGCTGGTGACCTGCTCGACCACGCTGCCGTCGGCCGCGCGGAACACCTGGGCGACCCGCAGGAAGGACTCGCCGGGGGAGCGGTGCAGCCGGTCGGCGTCACCGGCGTCGAGGCCGACGACGGCGATATGGGCGTCACCGGAGTCGGCTACGCGCCCGGCGGCGGTAAGGGTGCGGCTGAGCGAACCGCCGTCGAGCCCGCGCTCGGCGAGGTCGGCGAGCGCGCCGACGGCCGGTACGCGGCTGAACTCCAGCGAGACACCCTGGCCGTCCGCCAGCCGGCGTACCCGGTCGAGGGCAGTGAACTCGCCGCACTCCAGGCCGAGTTCACCTGCCAGCTCGTCGTCCGTGATCCGTGCGAGGCGCAAGGTCTCGGTGGTCAGCTCCGTGCCCTGCGCGGCGAGCGCCCGGGTCCAGCCGAGCTGCTGGTCGAGCGGCGTGCCGTCGAAGGTGACGATCGAGCCGATCCCGGCATGCGTCTCGATGAGGCCCTGCTCGCCGAGGAGCCCCAGGGCCTGCCGCACGGTCGTCCGGCTGACTCCGAACCGCTGTCGTAGGGCGTGCTCGCCGGGCAGCTTGCTGCCGTCGGCATGTACGCCCGTGCGGATCTCCTCGGCGAGGACGTGGGCGACGCGGTGATGCTTGTGAACCTGTCCAGGCATGTCTAGAAGGTAGACACGAAGAAGCCGACCTGTCTACACCTGTCCAGTGTCGACTCGGTCGGCTTCTCGAGCGCGCTTGTGTGCTTGTGCGGCGGGTCTAGGCCTTCTCGGCCTTCCGCGCCCGGTACGACATCCACGCCGCGACCAGCGCACCCGACACGTTGTGCCAGACCGAGAACACCGCGGCGGGCAGTGCGGCCAGTGGGCTGAAGTGGGCCGTGGCCAGGGATGCCGCGAGGCCCGAGTTCTGCATGCCGACCTCGAAGGCCATGGCGCGCGACGCGGGCTTGCCGAGTCGGCCGAGCTTTCCGGCGCCGTAGCCGAGGGCGAGGCCGAGACCGTTGTGCAGCACCACCGCGACCACGACGAGGGCGGCGGCGGACTTGATGGCGTCGGCGCTGCCCGCCACCACCACGGCCACGATCACCGCGATGGTCAGCGCGGACAGCCACGGCAGCACGGTGAGCAGCCGGTCCACGTACCGGCCGAGCACGAGCCGCACGACCAGCCCCGCGATCACCGGGAGCAGTACGGTCTTCAGGATGTCCGTCATCATCGACCCGGCGTCCACCGGCAGGTACGCGCCCGCGAGCAGCAGCGTCAGCGGCGGCGTGATCAGCGGGGCGAGCACCGTGGAGACGGTCGCCACGGACACCGACAGGGCGACGTCGCCGCGCGCCAGATAGGTCACGACGTTGGACGCGGTGCCGCTGGGCGCGCAGCCGACGAGGATGACACCGGCCGCCAACTGCGGGGACAGGCCCAGCGCGTGGGCGATGACCCAGCCGAGCCCCGGCATGATCACGTAGTGCGCGACGAGCCCGAGCCCCACGGCCCACGGCCGCTGCGCGACCCCCTTGAAGTCCGTGAGGGTCATGGTGAGGCCCATGCAGAACATCACGACGCCCAGCAGGTAGGGGACGTTCGTGCCCCAGCTCGCGAAGGTGCCGGGGGAGGCGAGACCCCAGGCGCCCGCTACGAGGACGAGGACGGGGAAGACCGTGACCGCGAGCCTGGCGGCGCGGTCGGTGGACCCGTTCTCCGGGGCCGCGTCGGCGGCGGGCTCCGTTGCGGGGGAGGTGGGGGACGTCTGTTCGGATTCGCTTCGCACCGGGCGATGCAACGCCTCGGCAGTGAACCACCGCAACCCCGTCTCGTTATGTGGTCCCTACACGGGAGTCGGTGGCCGTATACGTGTGCATGTCCGTATACGTATCGGTACCAAGTGATTTCAGTACCGGGTGATGGCCGTCGCCCCGCCCGTCGTCCCGATCGCGATGTGCGGGGAGCGCCCGGGGTTCGCCCACGTCAGGATCCGGCGCATCGCGTCCTTCGGCACGGACACGCAACCGGCCGTGGCCCCGCGCCCGTTGACGTGCAGGAAGATTCCGGCGCCGCGGCCGCGCTCGGGGCGGTGGTAGTTGAAGCCGACCACGAGCGCGTGCGCGTACTGCGTCGCGTAGTCGGCGAGGCGCTCGGACTCGGCCGCGCGGCAGTCGCGGGGGCGCGGCTCGGTCCAGCGGTTGTACGAGCGGGAGGCGTTGTCCTGGCACCACCAGGAGTCGCGGTGCACGCGCCGGTACGCCGTCGTCGTCCCCTCGGGCGCCGCCTTGACCCCGAACGCGAAGGGCAGGTCGTAGAGGCCGGTCGGCGTCGTGTTGGTGCCCTGCTTGCGCTTGCTCCCCGCCGCGAGCCCCTTCGCCCCGAACCGCGCGGGCGCCGAACCGGCCTTCACCCAGCGGCCGCTCGCACCCCGGTCCCACCAGGTGACGGTGCCGGTGGTGGACGAGGTGCGGGGCGCCTCGGCGGTGATCAGCTGGCGGCCGCCGCCCGTGTCCGCCATCCGGGCGGGCAACGGTTCGGCGGCGGAGACGGAGGGGGCCGCCGCGAGGGCGGCGCAGGCGGCGACGGCGGTGGCGATACCTGCTCGAACGGGGCGCATGGGTCAGAACGTAGCGGGTGGCAGCGGCAACGGCAGCCCGGGCAGTCCGTCCAGGCTCTTCGCGATGTACTCCTTCTTCTGGAAGTACGCGTCGAGCCCCGCGTCGTCCTCGCGCTCGAACCGCCTGCCGTGCAGGTCGCGGTCCTCGTCGTACGTCATGAAGGGCACGGCATAGCCGCAGGTGTCGCGGATGTGTTCGGCGTGCACGACGATGACCGCGCGCAGGCCGTTGCGGGTCGGGTCGATGTCCGGGAAGCGGCCGACCAGCTCGGCGAAGCGCGGGTCGTCGCGGAACACGGGCTCGCCGCGGCCGTGCACCCGGACGATGTTCGGCGGGCCCTGGAAGGCGCACCACATCAGTGTGATCCGGCCGTTCTCGCGCAGGTGGGCGATGGTCTCCGCGTTCGAACCGGCGAAGTCCAGGTAGGCGACGGTCCGTTCGTCGAGCACGGCGAAGGAGCCCTTGAGGCCCTTGGGGGAGAGGTTGACCGTCCCGTCGTCGGAGAGCGGGGCGGTGGCGGTGAAGAAGACCGGCTGGTCCTCGATGAACGTGCGCAGGCGGCCCTCTATGCGTTCATGACTTTTTCCCATAGCGGGATGATGCCCCGTTCGCGTCTTCTTGGTGGCGGGAGTCCGTACGGCGAAATGCGACCGTGCCGGGCGGGTGGGCCGAGGAGCGATTGACGAATCATGCAGGACCCTGCATAATCATGCACAGCTTGAAACGACCGGCACAACGCACCGGCGTTCAGATCCACCGGCCCGAGGAGCAGAGCACGTGAGCAGCAACACCGGCGATGTCCGCCTCTGGGGCGGCCGGTTCGCCGACGGCCCGGCCGAGGCCCTGGCGAAACTCTCCGCCTCCGTCCACTTCGACTGGCGCCTCGCCCCGTACGACATCGCGGGCTCCCGCGCCCACGCCCGCGTGCTCAACAAGGCGGGCCTGCTCACCGAGGACGAGCTGACCCGCATGATCGCCGGCCTCGACCAGCTGGAGACGGACGTCGCGGACGGCTCCTTCGTCGGCACGATCGCCGACGAGGACGTGCACACCGCCCTGGAGCGCGGCCTGTTGGAGCGCCTCGGCCCGGACCTCGGCGGCAAGCTCCGCGCGGGCCGCTCGCGCAACGACCAGGTGGCGACGCTCTTCCGGATGTACCTGCGGGACGAGTCCCGGGTCATCGGCGGCCTGATCGCCGACCTCCAGGAGGCCCTCGTCGGCCTCGCCGAGGCGCACCCGGACGTCGCGATGCCGGGTCGTACGCACCTCCAGCACGCCCAGCCGGTGCTCTTCGCCCACCACGTCCTGGCGCACGTCCAGTCCCTGTCCCGGGACGCGGAGCGGGTGCGTCAGTGGGACGAGCGGACGGCCGTCTCGCCGTACGGCTCCGGCGCCCTGGCCGGCAGCAGCCTCGGCCTCGACCCGGAGGCGGTGGCGCGGGACCTCGGCTTCGAGCACGGCAGCTCCGCCAACTCCATCGACGGCACGGCCTCCCGTGACTTCGTCGCCGAGTTCACCTTCATCACCGCGATGATCGGCGTGAACATCTCGCGGATCGCCGAGGAGATCATCCTGTGGAACACGAAGGAGTTCTCCTTCGTCACGCTCCACGACGCCTTCTCCACCGGCTCCTCGATCATGCCGCAGAAGAAGAACCCGGACATCGCGGAGCTGGCGCGCGGCAAGTCGGGCCGCCTCATCGGCAACCTCACGGGCCTGATGGCGACGCTCAAGGCGCTCCCGCTGGCGTACAACCGTGACCTCCAGGAGGACAAGGAGCCGGTCTTCGACTCCTGCGACCAGCTGCGGCTTCTGCTCCCGGCGTTCACCGGCATGATGGCGACGCTCACGGTCAACAGGGAGCGCATGGAGGAGCTGGCCCCGGCCGGTTTCTCGCTCGCCACGGACATCGCCGAGTGGCTGGTCAAGCAGGGCGTGCCGTTCCGGGTGGCGCACGATGTCGCGGGCGAGTGCGTCAAGGTCGCGGAGTCCGAGGGCAAGGAGCTCGACGAGCTCACCGACGACCAGTTCGCCAAGATCTCCGAGCACCTCAGCCCCGAGGTCCGCACGGTGCTCAACGTTCCGGGCGCCCTGGCCTCCCGCTCGGGCCGCGGTGGCACGGCGCCGAGCGCGGTCGCCGTCCAGCTCGCCGAGGTCAAGCAGGACCTGACGGTGCAGCGCACCTGGGCGGACGCGAAGAAGTGACCTCGTAGGCGCCCGTAGGAGCCCGTGGGTACACCCATAGGCACCCATAGGCACCCATAGGCACCCGTAGGTACCGAACAGGGCCCGGTTCTCCATCCGTGGACGGCCGGGCCCTTCGGTGTGCGTACGTCGTACGTAGGTGTGGCGCGGGCCGGGGCGTCAGCGGCGCGCCCGTGCCCCGCCTCCGTAGCTCGACAGGTCGAGCAGCAGACCGAAGACGATCACGACCCAGCCGATCCCGCGGACACCGACCACGGGCGCGTACGCGATGACGTAGCCCAGGGTCGTCCAGGGCAGCAGGATCAGGCCGATGAGCGGCAGCAGAACGCCGTTGAAGGCGCGGTCCACAAGGTTGGTGAACAGCCACGTGATCACCAGGGCCACGCGCGGCCCGATGGCGGCCATCGCCGCGAAGATGCAGCACCCCATGCCGGTACCTCCCGAGAGTCGGACGTCCCGACAGTCGTAACACTGCGTGAGGGGGGCGGCCACCGGGGACGGCCATCGGAGACGGTCGAGCCTCGCGTGAGACATTCATGTCTCACTTGATGTACTCTCGTCTCATGCCAGTCGATCGCGCCCAGGTACTGCACAGCGCCGCCGCCCTGCTGACCCGCAAATCCACGGCCACCATGGACGAGGTGGCGCGGGCCGCCGGCATCAGCCGTGCGACCCTGCACCGCCAGTTCGCCGGCCGGGACGCGCTGGTCCGCGCGCTGGAGGACCTCGGCATCGCCGAGTGCGAATCGGCGCTCGACCGCGCCGGGCTCGATGAGGGCCGGGCCGCGGACGGCCTGCGCGCCCTCATCCGCGAGCTGGAGCCCGCGGCGCCGCTGCTCGCCTTCCTCGTCACCGAGAACCAGCTGTTCGAGGGCGAGCAGCAGAACGAGGGCTGGGCCCGCCTCGACTCCCGCATCGAAGCGCTGTTCCGGCGCGGCCAGGAGACGGGCGAGTTCCGGATCGACCTGACCCCCGCCTGGCTGACCGAGGCGCTCTACGGCCTCATCGGCAGCGGGGCCTGGGCGGTACAGGACGGCCGCGTCGCGGCCAAGGACTTCCAATTCATGATCGTCGAGCTGCTGCTCGGCGGCGCACTACGGAGAGTGGAACCATGACCAGCACACCACAGCGCACCCCTGCGGCGGAGGTGGTGCAGTCCCGTCCCGCGCGGTGGCTCGCCCTCTCCGTCCTCGTGCTGGCCGTGCTGCTCGTCGCCGTCGACGCGACCGTCCTCGGCCTCGCGACGCCGTACATCAGCGAGGACCTGAAGCCCTCGGGCACCCAGCTGCTCTGGATCGGCGACGTCTACTCGTTCGTCATCGCCGGACTGCTCGTCTCGATGGGCAGCCTCGGTGACCGCATCGGCCGCAAGAAGCTGCTCCTGGTCGGCGCGGTCGCCTTCGGCGCGGTCTCCGTCCTCAACGCGTACGCGACGACGCCCGAGCTGATGATCCTGGCGCGTGCCCTGCTGGGTGTCGCGGGCGCGACCCTGATGCCGTCCACGCTGGCGCTGATCCGCAACATCTTCCACGACCCGCGCGAGCGCTCCCTCGCCATCGGCATCTGGGGTGCCATGGCCTCGGCGGGCGCGGCGGTCGGCCCGGTCGTCGGCGGATTCCTGCTCGAACACTTCTGGTGGGGCTCGGTCTTCCTGATCAACCTGCCCGTGATGGCGATCCTCGTGGTCGTCGGCGCGAAGCTCATCCCCGAGTCGAAGAACCCGGTGCCGGGGCCCTGGGACCTGCTGAGCGTGGTGCTGTCCCTCGTCGGCATGATCGGTGTCGTCTACGCGGTGAAGGAGGCGGCGGCGCACGGCTTCGGTGCCGGTGTGGCGGTGTCGGCGGTGCTCGGTGTCGCGGCGCTGGTGTGGTTCGTCCGGCGTCAGCTCTCGCTCCAGGCGCCTCTGTTGGACATGCGGCTGTTCCACAACCGCGGTTTCTCGGGCGCGGTCCTGGCCGACCTCCTGACGATCCTCGGCCTGGCCGGTCTGGTTTTCTTCCTCTCCCAGTTCCTGCAACTGGTGCAGGGGCGTGCGCCGTTCGAGGCGGGGCTCGCCGAACTCCCCGCCGCGATCGGAGCGGTGGTGGCGGGACTGGTCGCCGGTACGGTGGCGCGGCGCTTCTCGGTACGTGCCGTGGTCGCGGGCGGGCTCGCGGCGGTGGGCCTGGCCCTCGCCGCGCTCACCACGCTGAGCCAGTCGACCGGATACCCGCTGCTCGGCACGGTACTGCTCGTGGTCGGTGTCGGCGCGGGCTTCTCGTTCACGGTGACGGCCGACGTGATCCTCTCCAGCGTGCCCAAGGAGCAGGCGGGCGCGGCGTCGGCGGTGTCCGAGACGGCGTACGAACTCGGCACGGCGCTCGGTATCGCGCTGCTCGGCTCGATCGTGACCGGCGTCTACTCCGGGTTCACGGTTCCGGCGGGCACGCCGGAGGATGTCGCGGCGGCGGCGCACGACTCGCTCGGCGGGGCGGTCGAGGCGGCGGGCGGCCTGCCGGCCGGGCAGGCGGACGCGCTCCTTGCGGGGGCGCAGTCGGCCTTCGTGGACGGTCTCCAGCTGGCGGCGGGGATCGGAGCGGTGGTGCTGCTGGCGACGTCGGTGGCGGCATGGTTCCTCCTGCGCGGCCAACGCTTGGAACAGTGACCCGTTCCACCGGCCACGGGGCTCCGCCCCGGACCCCGCGCCTCAATCGCCGGCGGGGCTAGATTTTGCCCACCCGCCGCCGGGACGGCTCCCCGTCCGTTGCGGTCGGCCGCCCCCGCCTTGGGCAATCTGCCGCCTTGGGCGGCCGGGTGGGCAAGGCGGGGCCCCGGTGCCCCGGTGCCGCGCACCGGAAACGGCGGCCCCCGACCCGGCGCAGCAAAAAACCCGGTCGACCGGAACATCCGGTCGACCGGGTTCACGGCACCCGCAAAAGGCCTACGCCGCCTTCGCCTTCGAGGCGTACATGTCCACGTACTCCTGGCCGGAGAGCCGCATGACCTCGGTCATGACCGAGTCCGTCACGGCCCGCAGCACGTACCGGTCGCGCCCCATCCCGTCGTAGCGCGAGAACTCCATCGGCTCGCCGAACCGCACGGTCACCTTGCCCGGCCGCGGAATCCCCGCACCCCCGGGCTGCAGCTTGTCCGTGCCGATCATGGCGAAGGGGACGACGGGCGCACCCGTCATCAGCGTCAGCCGGGCGATACCGGTCCGGCCGCGGTACAGGCGGCCGTCGGGGGAGCGCGTGCCCTCGGGGTAGATCCCGAAGATGTTGCCCTCCTCCAGGATGCGACGGCCCGTCATCAGCGCGGCCACACCGCCGTTCGCCCCGTCGCGGTCGACCGGGATCATGCCGACCCCGGTGAAGAACCACGCCATGAGGCGGCCCTTGAGGGACTTGCCGGTGACGTACTCGTCCTTGCCGATGAAGAAGACCTGCCGGTCACAGACGAGCGGCAGCAGCATCGAGTCGATGAACGTCAGGTGGTTGCCCGCCAGAATGACGGGACCGTTCCCCGGAATCTTCTCTGCGCCTTCCACCCGTAGGCGGAACATCAGGCGCATGATCGGACCGAGCACTGCCTTGATGAGCGCGAAGCGGGACAACGAGCCCTCCGATGTCAAGGAATGAGCAGGGATGGGTACCTGGTTTGGACTGAGGAGTCTGTGCAGGTGAGGACGATACTCGCGGACGAGTACCCGTTGCACATCGGGTTCACCGACTGGATACGCGGAGTTGACTCAAGTTTGCGCCCCGTTGATGCGCGAGCAACGCCCGGACGCCATGCCGCATCACCCTGACGTTCCGTCCGGGGTCTCCCACTCGTCACTTCCCCACCCCTACGATCGGTCTCGCTTTGACAGGTGCAAGGCAGTACTTGGTGGGAGGAGTTCTTCATGGGGAACAAGGGGAACGAGAAGTCACAGGCCGCACAGGGGGCGCGGCAGCCACAGGGCCTGGCGGCGCTCGGCCGCAGGTCGCTGCTCGGCGCGGCGGTCCTCGGCGCGAGCGCGACGGCACTGGGGGCGGCCGGAACGGCGAGAGCCGCCGACAGAGAAAGTGGCGCGAATAACATGAGCAAGGGCCTCGCCGGCCTCCCCGTGCCCACGGTCATCGCGCACCGCGGCGCCAGCGGCTACCGGCCGGAGCACACCATCGGCTCGTACCAGCTCGCGCTCGACATGGGCGCGCACATCATCGAGGCGGGCGACCTCTGCCCGACCAAGGACGGCCACCTCGTATGCCGTCACGAACCGGAAATCGGCGGCACGACCAATGTGTCGGACCACCCCGAGTTCGCCGACCGCAAGAAGACGAAGAGCCTCGACGGGGTCGCCACCACCGGCTGGTTCACCGAGGACTTCACGCTCGCCGAGCTGAAGACGCTGCGGGCCAAGGAGCGCATCCCGGGCACCCGTCAGCACAACACGGTCTACGACGGCCGCTGGGAGGTGCCCACCTTCGAGGAGGTGCTGCGCTGGCGCGCCCAGCAGAGCAAGAAGCTCGGCCGCGAGGTGTGGATCTACCCGGAGCTCAAGCACCCCACCTACTTCCGCAAGCAGAACCTCGCCCTGGAGGAGCGCATCGCCAAGGTGCTGCGCGCCCACGGCCTGCACCGCAAGAACTCGCCCGTCATCATCCAGTCCTTCGAGCCGACGAGCATCCAGCGCCTGAACAAGCTGGTCGACAACCCGCTCGCGGTCCTGCTCTCCTCGGCGAAGTCCCGCCCGTACGACTTCGTGGACAGCGGCGACCCGCGCACCGTCGCCGACCTGATCACGCCCAAGGGCCTCGCGGAGATCGCCTCGTACGCCAACGGCATCGGCCCGACGCTCGACCTGATCATCCCGAAGGACGCGAACGGCAAGCTGACCCAGCCCACCACGCTGGTCAGGGACGCGCACAAGGCGGGCCTCGTCCTGCACCCGTACACGATGCGCAACGAGAACACCTTCCTGCCGGCCGACTTCAAGAAGGGCACGGACCCGGCCGCGTACGGCGACGCGTTCGGCGCCTTCAAGGCCTACTACGAGACCGGCATCGACGGCATCTTCTCCGACAACTGCGACACGGCGCTCCTCGCCCGCGAGGACTTCGTCAACGGGTGACCCCGGCACGCCGGTTGGAGTGAGACGAGGCCGCCCCGGCAACCGGCCGCCGGGGCGGCCTCGTCGCGCAGGGCATGACGTACGACACCGTGATCGCGTCCATGCGCCCGCTCCTCACGGCCGAGATCCGCGCCGCCGAGCTCCGCGCCGAGCTGCCGGGCACCGCCCTCGACCCCGGCGACCTCGAACAGGCGGTCTGGGTCCGCCTCCTGGAACGCCTCGGCACCCAGGGCCCGCCCGCCGACCCGGCCGGCTGGCTCCGCGAGACGGTCGGCGCCGAGGCCCGCCTCCAGCGGCGCGCGGCGCTGCGGGAGACGCCGTACGGGCTAACGGCCACCGCCGCCGATCCGGCGGCGGTGGACCCGGAGCGCCGCGCGCTCACCCACGAACGCGACCGGGCGCTGCGCCGTGCGGTGAGCCGGCTGCCGGGACGCTGCCCGCGCCTGATCGGCGCCCTGCTGTCCCCGCAGGACCTCACTTACCGTGAGATCGCGGGCGAGTTGGGTATCTCACAGGGCAGCCTTGGGCCGGAACGTTCCAGATGTCTGGGTTGCCTGCGCAGAATCCTGCCCTCCGAGGTTGCGCTCACGGCCCGCCGGGGAAAAGGGTGAAGGACAACCGGCGAACAGGTGAGCGGGAGGCATGCACACATGGGCATGAGCGTGACCATCTCTGCGGCGACCGAAGCGGATGCCGAGCAGATTCTGAAGCTCCAGTACCTCTGCTACCAGAGCGAGGCGCAGCTCTACGGGGACTACTCGATCGAGCCGCTCACACAGTCCCTGGACTCCGTGAGGGCTGAACTCACCAGCGGCACCGTGCTCGTGGCACGCCTCGGCGACGAGGTGGTGGCGTCCGTGCGCGGCACGGTCGACGCCGACGGCACGGCGCACATCAACAAGCTGATCGTCCACCCGCGCATGCAGCGCCACGGCCTGGGCGGCCGGCTGCTCTCGGCCGTGGAGGCCGAGCTGGGCGCGGCGGGCACGGCCAAGAGCTTCCAGCTGTTCACCGGCCACCGCAGCGACCACAACCTGCGCCTGTACCGCCAGCACGGCTACGAGCCGGTGTCGACCGAGCGCGTCGACGAGCGGCTCACCGTGGTGACGCTCGCCAAGGCCGCCGAGGTCAAGGAAGCCGCGCCGGACGCCTTCGCGGCGAGCGCCTAGAGGGGCCTGACCGTCAGTTCCCCGGCTGCTGCCGCTGCAGCACACCCTTGCGCAGCCAGTACATCGCGCTCAGCGGCAGCAGTACGGGGATGAACAGATAGCCGACCCCGAAGTCCGACCACACGGTCGCGTCCGGGAACGCGGACGGCTCCACCAGCGTCCACGTACCGACGATCAGCACGCCCGCGAGCTCCAGGGCGCAGCACACGAAGGCGGCCCGCCGCGCCGTGTCCCCGCCGCGCACCAGCGAGTACGTGATGAAGGCGTACACGAGCCCCGCCACCGCCGACAGCGAGTACGCCAGCGGCGCCTTGTCGAACTCGGTGGAGATCTGCACGGCCGACCGCGACACGGCCCCGACGACCATCACGCCGTACAGCCAGACCAGCAGCATGCCGGGCCCGCCGATGAGGCGGCGCTGCTTCTTCTCGGCCTTGGCGGCGGCCTTCGCGTCGGCCGTCTCGTCGGACTTCGAGGTGTTCTTCGAGGTGTCCTTCTCTTCAGCGGTCACAGCCACCTCAGCCTCCCCAGATGTCAAAGAGCCGTACTTCGAGCACGGCCAGCACCACGCCGCCCGCGGCGACCGTGATCGAGCCCCACCGGGTGCGCTCGGCGAGCGACATGAAGCCCGCCGCCGGAACGCAGGCGAACGCCCCGATCAGATACGCGACGAAGATCGTCGTGCCCTGATTCGGCTTCTCGCCCCGGGCGAGCTGCACGATCCCGACCACCAGCTGCACCAGCGCGAGCACCGACACCACGGCCATGCCGATGAAGTGCCAGTCCTTGGTGGGCTGGTCGCGATACGCGGCGAAACCGCACCAGGCCGCGAGCGCCAGCGCGGCGAGACCCGTCACCAGGGTCAGGACATCAAGCATGGCCGTGAGCCTATTACGGGCCAAAAGACCCGATGCGCTCGACCCCGGTGTCACGTTTAGCCTTGGGAAACATGAAGATCACCGCTGACGCCCTGCTGTTCGACAACGACGGAACCCTGCTCTCGTCGATGGAGTCGGTGTACCGCTGCTGGACCCGCTGGGCCGAGGAGTACGGGATCACCGCCGAGGCCTTCGCCGCCGTCGAACTGCACGGCCGCCCCGCCGCCGAAATCGCCGCCGACCTGCTCCCCGCCGAGAAGGTCGCGGACGCCGTCAAGCGCATCGAGGAGCTGGAGGTCGAGGACGTGCCCAACGGCGGCACCCACGTCCTGCCCGGCACCCTCGACCTGCTCACCTCGCTGCCCGACGAGAACTGGGCCGTCGTCACCTCCGCCACCCGCCGCCTGGCCGAGGCCCGGCTCGCCGCCGTCGGCATCAGGACCCCGCTGCTGATCGCCGCCGACGACATCACGCACGGCAAGCCGAACCCCGAGCCGTTCCTGCTCGCCGCCGGGAAGCTGGGCGTGGACCCGGAGCGCTGCGTCGTCTTCGAGGACGCCCCCGCCGGTCTCACCGCGGGCCGCGTCGGCGGCATGAAGACCGTGGCGTTGACCACAACGCATGGGGCGGACGAGCTCTCCGCCGACGTCGTCGTCAAGGACCTGTCGGCCGTGTCCGCGCAGGTCACGGACGCGGGCGTGGAGATCACCACCGCTCCCTGAGGCCAAGTGGAGCCCCGGCCCCCGCTGTCCGAATAGCGGACAGCGGGGGTCTCTCGCGTCCTCACGTCTGCTTTACTTGCCGACATGACCACGACGAGCAGCCGCACCCTTGCGACCGAGGCGACGATGACGCCCGGTGCTGCTTGTATGTGTCGAATGTGCGCCTTCTGAGGGCCCCCACCACGCCTGTTCTCGCGCCCCGAAGCGAGACCCGCGCGCCCTGTTCCGTAGGGAGTGACTCCGCAGGGAGAAACAGTCCGCCTACGTGACCGGGCCTGCCCCGCGCACAGCTTCTCCTCATGGGTCCATCCGCCTCTGCGAGACCTGTCGCGCGCCCGGAAACTCAAGCCAAGTTCCCGAACGAATGCCCCGTGCCCGGTGCCACCCGCGCCGCGCACTCGACAGCTACGGAAACCCACGTGATCACCACCAAGGGCCTCACCAAGGTCTACCGCTCGCGCGGCCGCGAGGTCACCGCCCTCGACGGCGTCGATCTCCACGTGCGCGAAGGCGAGGTGTACGGCGTCATCGGACAGTCAGGCGCCGGCAAGTCCTCGCTGATCCGCTGCGTGAACCTGCTGGAGCGTCCGACCTCCGGCACCGTGACCGTCGCAGGACAGGACCTCACCGCCCTCGCCGGCCGCGGCTCGCGCGCGGGCAAGGAGCTGCGCGAGGCGCGCAGCCGTATCGGCATGGTCTTCCAGCACTTCAACCTGCTGTCCTCACGCACCGTGCAGGACAACATCGAGCTGCCGCTCGAAATCCTCGGCAAGTCGGGGAAGGAACGTTCCACCAAGGCGCTGGAACTGCTCGACCTGGTCGGCCTCGCCGACAAGGCCAAGTCCTACCCGGCCCAGCTCTCCGGCGGCCAGAAGCAGCGTGTCGGCATCGCCCGCGCGCTCGCCGGCGACCCGAAGGTGCTGCTCTCCGACGAGGCGACGTCCGCCCTCGACCCGGAGACCACCCGCTCGATCCTCCAGCTGCTGCGCGACCTCAACCAGCAGCTCGGCCTCACCGTCCTTCTCATCACGCACGAGATGGACGTCGTCAAGACCGTCTGCGACTCCGCCGCCCTCATGGAGCGCGGGCGGATCGTCGAGTCCGGCACCGTCGGCGAACTCCTCGCGACGCCCGGCTCCGAGCTCGCCTCCGCGCTCTTCCCGGTCAGCGGCGAGGCCTCCGGCGACGACCGCACCGTCATCGACGTCACCTTCCACGGCGAGTCGACGACCCAGCCGGTCATCTCCCAGCTCTCCCGCACGTACAACGTCGACATCTCGATCCTCGGCGCCGCGATGGACACCGTCGCGGGCAAGCAGGTCGGCCGCATGCGCATCGAACTGCCCGGCCGCTACGACGACAACGTCGTGCCGATCGGCTTCCTGCGCGAGCAGGGCCTCCAGGTCGACATCCAGGGCACCGCGCCCGCCGCTCTGCTGAAGGAAGGTGTCACCAAGTGACCTGGTCGGAGATGCAGCCCCTGCTGTCCCAGGCATGTTGGGACACCCTCTACATGGTCGGCTGGTCCACGCTGATCGCGATCGTCTTCGGACTGCCGCTCGGCGTCCTGCTCGTCCTCACGGACCGCGGCGGACTGCTGCAGAACGCGTTCGTGAACAAGGTCATCGGGCAGATCGTGAACATCGTCCGCTCAATGCCCTTCATCATCCTGATGGTCGCCCTCATGGGCTTCACGCGCGCGATCGTCGGCACCACCATCGGCCGCGAGGCCGCCATCGTGCCGCTCGCCATCGGCGCCATCCCGTTCTTCGCGCGCCTCGTCGAGACGTCCGTGCGCGAGGTCGACGGCGGACTGATCGAGGCCGTGCAGTCGATGGGCGGCAACACCTGGACCGTCGTGCGCAAGGTGCTCGTGCCCGAGTCGCTGCCCTCGCTGATCTCGGCGACCACCACCACGATCGTCGCGCTCATCGGCTACTCCGCCATGGCCGGCACGGTCGGCGCGGGCGGCCTCGGCGACATCGCGATCCGCTACGGCTACCAGCGCTTCGAGGCCAACCTGATGTGGATCACGGTGGCGATCCTCGCCGTCGTCATCTCGCTCATCCAGTTCGCCGGCGACAGCGGCGCGCGCGTCCTGCACCGCCGCGCGGGCAAGGGCGGCGACCCGATCCGCTTCAACCTCTTCTCCGGACGCACGGCCGTCGCCGCCGGCAAGTCCGGCTGAACCCTGTTCTCCCCGTCCCACCGGCGGGTTGCACCACTGATGGAAAGGCACTTTTCGTGCGTAACACCACCAAGATCACCGCAGCTGTCCTCGCCACCGGCGCCCTCACCCTGGGCCTGACGGCCTGCGGCTCCGACAAGGCCGACACCAAGGCCAAGGCCTCCGACCCGCTGGTCGTCGCCGCGACTCCCGTCCCGCACGCCGAGATCCTCGACTTCATCAAGAAGGACCTGGCGCAGAAGGAAGGCCTCAAGCTCGAGGTCAAGGAGTTCACCGACTACGTCACGCCGAACAACGCCACCGAGGACGGTTCGGTCGACGCCAACTACTTCCAGACCACGCCTTACCTGGAAGACTTCAACAAGAAGAACGGCACGCACCTCAAGTCGGTCGCCACCGTCCACCTGGAGCCGCTCGGCGTCTACTCGCAGAAGGCCAAGAAGCTCGACGACATCAAGAAGGGCGGCACCATCGCCCTTCCGAACGACGCCGACAACGAGAGCCGCGCCCTGCGCTTCCTCGCCGCCAACGACCTCATCACCCTGAAGAAGGGCTCGGAGGCCGCCGCGACCCCGCAGGACATCGCGAAGAACCCGAAGGACCTCCAGTTCAAGGAGGTCGAGGCGGCGCAGACCCCGCGCTCCCTCAAGGACGTCGACGCCGCGGTGATCAACGGCAACTACGCCATCGGTGCCGACCTCAGCCCCGCCAAGGACGCGCTCGCCCTGGAGTCCACCAAGAACAACGAGTACAACAACGTGCTCGCCATCAAGGACGGCAACCAGGACGACCCGCGCATCAAGAAGCTCGCGAAGCTCCTGACCTCGCCCGAGGTCAAGAAGTTCATCGAGGACAAGTACAAGGGCTCGGTGCTCCCCTCCTTCTGATGCCGAATCCCTTGAAGTCCACGATTCCCGCCGCCGTGATCGCCGGGGCACTCGTCCTCGGCCTCACGGCCTGCGGCAGCGACAAGGCGGACGCGAGTCAGAAGCTGGTCGTCGGGGCCACCCCGACTCCGGCCGGCGAAGTCCTCGCGTACGTACAGAAGAACCTGGCGAAGAAGGCCGGACTCGACCTGGAGATCAAGGAGTTCACGGACTACGTCCTGCCGAACACCGCGCTCCAGCAGGGCGATCTCGACGCCAACCTGTTCCAGCACACGCCGTACCTGAAGGACTTCAACAAGTCCAAGGGCACGATGCTCGCGCCGGTCACGCAGGTCTATCTGCCGCCGCTCGGCTTCTACTCGAAGAAGACGAAGGACGTGCGCGAGCTGCGCGACGGAGCCACCGTCGCGCTGCCGAACGACATCACCAACGAGGGCAGGGCGCTCGAACTCCTCGCCTCCCAGGGCGTGATCGGCCTCAAGAAGGGCGCCGGTCTGAACGCGACGCCCAAGGACGTCGCGAAGAACCCGAAGGGCCTGAAGTTCAAGGAGCTCGAAGCGGCCCAGCTGCCGCGCTCGCTGGACGACGTCGACGCGGCCGCCGTCAACAACAACTTCGCGATGGACGCGGGACTCAACCCCAAGAAGGACGCCGTCCTCCTGGAGTCCGTCGAGGACAACCCGTACAACAACATCCTCGCCGTCAAGAAGGGCGAGGAGGACGACCCCCGGGTCAAGAAGCTGGCGGAACTGCTGACTTCGCCCGAGGTGAAGAAGTTCATCGAGACCAAGTACAAGGGTTCGGTGCTCCCCGTCTGAGGGACCCGCCCGACGCACTCCCATGGGGGCCGCACCTGGCAACAGGGGCGGCCCCCATGTGCAGTTACGTGCCTTCATGCTGCATGCTGGGCAGTTCACGAGGCCGACGCGAAGGTAGAAGGCCGACGAAGGTTACGGAGAGCGGCGCATGACGAACACCTTCCCGGAGATCTCCATCAGTACGGAGCGCCTGGTGCTGCGCCCCCTCGACGAGGACGACGTGCCCGCGCTCGCGGAGATGATGAACGACGAGCTGGTCGCCGCGTGGACCGCGGTGCCGCAGCCGTTCACCGAGGAAGGCGCCCGCACCTGGATCTTCGAGGACGCGCCGAAGGAGCGGGAGTCCGGCGCCGGACTCACCCTCGCCGTCGCCGAGTTCCTCACCCAGCGGCTCGTCGGCGTCATCCAGCTGAGCAAGACCAACTGGCACGTGCGGTCCACCGAGCTCTCCTACATCGTCGCCCCCTGGGCACGCGGCGAGGGCTACGCGTCCGAGGCCGCGCTCGCCACGGCCCAGTGGCTCTTCCGCGACCAGCGCCTGGAGCGCATCGAGCTGCGCACGGCCGCCGACAACACCGCCTCCCAGCAGGTCGCCCAGAAGATCGGCTGCATCAGCGAGGGCGTGCTGCGGAACGCCTGCATAGCGCGTACGCGCACCGAGGACGGCGGCCTCGCCGAGGCCCGCACGGACTTCATCGTGTGGAGCCTGCTGCCCGAGGATCTGGAGGGGGTCACCGAGCAGCTGGCGGAGGCCGGGGGTTTCACCGCCTTCTCGGACTGGAACTGACCCCACGGGCGGCCGAAGGGCCGGGCAGGTACGCTCACGGTGCCCCGGCCCCGGTGGCGCCCCCGGCCAACGTGCCGCACGGGCACGTACGCACCCGAGCACACCCAGGAGACTGACGACGATGGCCGACCGGGTCACGGTGATCGGCTGGGACGGTTCGCCGCTGACGGACGCGGCCCGCTCAGCACTCGGCGCGGCCACGCTCGTGGCGGGCGCCGGCCACCACCTGGCGCTGCCCGAGGTGCCCCAGCGCGCCGAGCGCGTCCGGCTCGGCAGCGTGGCCCTCGCCGCCCGCCGCATCGCGGGCCACCGCGGCACGGCCGTCGTGCTCGCGGACGGCGACCCCGGCTTCTTCGGCGTCGTCCGCACCCTGCGGGCACCCCAGTACGGCCTCGAGGTCGAGGTCGTACCCGCCGTGTCCTCCGTCGCCCAGGCGTTCGCCCGCGCGGGCATGCCCTGGGACGACGCACAGGTGGTCGTCGCACACCGCCGCACCCTGCGACGCGCGGTGAATGTGTGCCGCGCCCACACCAAGGTCGCCGTGCTCACGTCACCCGGCGCCGGGCCCGCCGAACTGGGCCTGCTGCTGGAGGGCGTCCACCGCACCTTCGTCATCTGCGAGGAACTCGGCACCGACCGCGAACAGGTCACCGTCGTCACCTCCGACAAGGCCGCCGACCACACGTGGCGCGACCCCAACGTCGTCATCGTCATCGGGGGACCGGTCACCGGCGCCCCCGATGACGGCAACTGGCTGGCCGGCGGCGACCCCGACGCCGGACCCCGCGGCTGGGCGCTGCCCACGGAGGAGTACGCGGGCCCCTTCGGCGAGGGCGAGACCGAACAACTGCGCGCGGCCCAACTCGCCCGCCTGGGCCCGCGCGCCGGCGACCTGGTCTGGGACATCGGCTGCGGCAGCGGCGCGTTCACCACGGAGGCCGGGCGGTTCGGCGCCGCCGTCATCGCCGTCGACCGGGACGCCGACGCCTGCGCTCGCACCCTCGCCGTCGCCCGCCGCTTCGGCGTCCAGGTCCAGATCGTGAACGGCACCGCACCGCACGCCCTCGAAGACCTCCCGGAGCCCGACGTCGTCCGCGTCGGGGGCGGGGGAGCGGCCGTCGTCTCGGCCGTCGCGGACCGGCGCCCCGCCCGCATCGTCACGCACGCCGCGACACGCGACGCCGCCGAACTCATCGGCAGGGACCTGACGGAGCACGGATACGACGTCGAATGCGCCCTCCTGCAATCCGTCGAACTGGACACTCGCGCCTGGACGGAGAAGGAGCGGACCGTGGGGTTCCTCCTCTCGGGGCGCCTTCCCGTCCGCCACCCGTGACCCTGGCGGCGCGCCGCGCGCGGTAGGCTGGCCGATCGTTGTACCGCACCGGGACGTTGGGTTCTTCGTATGCCAATGTCCCGAAAACGCACCACTTTTGAGGTGCGTGTGGTACGGCAGCGACCGGAGGACGCGCAACGTGGCGCAGTCCACAGAAGGCCATGGTCGAACTACGTTCCGTGGCCGCGGTCCGACCGGGACAATGCCTGTTGTCCGGAGCGGTTCGTGCCGCGCGGCACGCGCGCTCGTTGTTGTTGACGGGCGGTCGAAGCGTCGCCCCGGACAGCGAAAACAGTGAAGCGTGAAAGTGCTCGCAGTTCCGGCGGACGGCCGGGGGCGGCCAGGAAGTTCTCATTCGATGGGCGAGGGGTAGGCATGACCGACACCGGTCAGGTTCCGGGCGAAGGGCTGCCGGAGGACGCAGGCACGGCGGAGCCGCCGGGCGTTCCCGTACCCGGCGCGTACACCTACCTCGACCCCGCCGACGCCACGGCCGAGGAGGACGAGATCCTCCTGATGCCCGGCGCGCAGGGCGCGTGGGGGCAGCAGACCACGGACCACAGCCAGGGGCAGGGCCAGCAATACGCCCCGGCACAGACCCCGGCCCAGCCCCGTCGCCCGCTGCACATGGGCCCGGCCGTCCCCGACACCAACGGCAGCCCCGTCCGCACGCTCGCCGACCGCGGCCCCGCGCAGGCGCCGATGCCGGCCCGCCAGTCGGGCCCGCCGACCACCGGCCCGGAGTACCTGGACATCCCGCCGCAGGGCGCCGCCCCGTGGCAGCCGGCCGAGGCGCAGCAGCCCCCGGCCCCCGCAGAAACGGTCGCTCCGCAGTACGCGCAGCCCGAAACGCCCGCGCATGCCCAGGAGTTCGCCCAGGTCGGCGCCGAGCCGATGCCGGTCGGCGCGTACGCGGGCCAGGCCCCGTACGCCGCGCACGAGCAGAACCAGGGCGGCTACGAGTACGACCACGCGCCGCACGGCTACGCCCAGCAGCCCGCCGCGGACCAGACGCTCGGCCAGTTCGTCCCGGTGGACGGCATCGTCCCCACGACCCCGCACCTGGCCCCGACGCCGCCGCAGGCGATGGTGGTCCCCCCGCTCCCGGAGGAGCAGTCGCCGGAGGCCGGCGCGGCTGAACAGGACGTCGCCGTGGCCGAGCAGCCGGGCGTCCCCGGCCAGCAGAACGGCGCCGACCGCCAGGCCGCCGCCGCGCAGCCCGCCGACGTCGAGCAGGCGCCGTCCGGCACCGGCGTGGCTGAGCAGCAGGCCGTTGCCGCCGAGCGGACCGGCGTGGAGCAGCAGGGCGCGCCCGCCGAGCAGCCCGCTCCCGTAACGCCGGGCGCGGCCGACCAGCACGTCGTCGGCGATCCGCAGGGTGCGGCCGATCAGCAGGCGGTGGCAGGGCAGCAGGTCCTGGCCGACCAGCTGGCCGTTGGCGGTCAGCAGGTTCCGGTCGACCAGCGTGCCGTGGCCGAGCAGGCGTCCGTCGGCGGTCAGCAGGTCCTGGCGGAGCAGCAGGTCGTGGGCGACCAGCAGGCGGCCGCCGAGCAGCAGCAGGTCGTTGGTGACCACGCGGCCGTCGCCGACCAGCAGTCGGCTGCCGGAGCGCAGGCCGTTCCCGGTCAGCACCCCGCGGCCGACCCGCAGGCCGTCGCCGACCAGCAGGTTCCGGCCGACCAGGCCGAGCGGCCCGCCGTGGCCGACCACGCAGCCGTGGCCGAGCAGGCCTCCGTCGGCGGTCAGCAGGTCCTGGCCGAGCAGCAGCCCGTGGTCGACCAGCAGGTTGTTGCCGACCCTGCGGCGGTTGCCGAGGAGCAGTCCGCTGCCGGCGTACAGGCCGTTGCCGGTCAGCAGGACCCGGCCGACCCGCAGGGTGTGGCCGAGCAGGCGTCCGTCGCCGGTCAGCAGGCCCCGGCCGCCCAGAACATCGCCGGTGACGCGGCGGTTGCCGAGCAGCGGTCCGCCGCCGAAGAGCAGGCCGTCGCCGACCAGCCGGCCGCCGCCGACCCGCAAGCCGCCGCCCCCGGTCAGCAGGACGCCCCCGGTCAGCCGGCCGACGGCGCCCCGCACCCCGTCACCAACCCGCAGGACCCGCACGCCATGGTCAACCAGCAGTCCGCCGAGCAGGCCCCCGCGGGCGACGCGTCGGTCGCACCCGAGAACGCCGCCGAGTGGGACACCCAGGGCCCCGAGTCCGCCGGGATCCCCCCGCAGGGGCCCGCTTCCCCGGAGGAGGCCGCGAGCGTTCCCGGCCCCCGCGAGGGCGACTCCGGCGCGATCCCGCTGCCCGAGGCCGAGGACCCGGCGGAGCAGACCGTCGCCCCCGCCGAACTGACCGGCGAACCCGAGCACCTGACGCCGGAGCCCGAGACGCACCCCGCGGCTCCCGGCTACGACGACACCGAGCGCGAGGCCGTCCTGCGCGTGATGCGCGAGCGCCGCGACATCCGCAACGGCTTCCGCGGCGACCCGATCCCGCACGAGGTGCTGCTGCGCGTCCTGGAGGCGGCCCACACGGCGCCGTCCGTGGGCCACTCGCAGCCCTGGGACTTCGTGGTCATCCGGTCCGCGGACACCCGCCGCGCGATGCACGAACTGGCGATGCGCCAGAAGGACGCGTACGCGAAGTCGCTCCCCAAGGGCCGCGCGAAGCAGTTCAAGGAACTGAAGATCGAGGCCATCCTCGACACCCCGGTGAACATCGTCGTCACCGCCGACCCGACCCGCGGCGGCCGCCACACCCTGGGCCGCCACACGCAGCCGCAGATGGCCCCGTACTCCTCCGCGCTCGCGGTCGAGAACCTGTGGCTCGCGGCCCGTGCCGAGGGCCTCGGCGTCGGCTGGGTCAGCTTCTTCGACGAGCGCGAGATGGTCCGCTCCCTCGGCCTCCCGGAGCACCTGGAGGTCGTCGCGTACCTCTGCGTCGGCTACGTCGACGAGTTCCCGGAGGAGCCGGAGCTGATGCAGGCCGGCTGGTCCAAGCGCCGCCCGCTGTCGTGGGTCGTGCACGAGGAGACGTACGGCCGTCGCGCCCTGCCCGGCGAGGACCCGCACGACCTGCTCGCGGAGACCGTCTCCAACATCCGCCCGCTGGACGCGAAGGCGCTCGGCGAGGCGTGGGAGCGGCAGAAGCGGATGACGAAGCCGCCGGGCGCGCTCGGCATGCTGGAGATCATCTCGGCCCAGCTGTCCGGCCTGTCCCGCGTGTGCCCGCCGCCGATCCCGGAGCCCGCGGCCGTCGCGATCTTCGCCGGTGACCACGGAGTGCACGCCCAGGGCGTCACCCCCTGGCCGCAGGAGGTCACCGGCCAGATGGTCGCCAACTTCCTGGGCGGCGGCGCGGTCTGCAACGCGTTCGCGAGCCAGGTCGGCGCCGAGGTCTGCGTCATCGACGTCGGCGTGGCCGGTGAACTCCCGGCGACGCCCGGCCTGCTGCCCCGCAAGGTCCGCGCCGGCACCGCCGACATGACGACGGGCCCCGCCCTGACCCGCGAAGAGGTCAAGGAGGCCATCGAGGTCGGCATCGAGACCGCCCGTGACCTCGTGGCGGCGGGCAACAAGGCGCTGCTCACCGGCGAGATGGGCATCGCGAACACCACCGCGTCCGCCGCCCTGATCTCCGTATACACCGAGGTCGACCCCGCCGAGGTCACCGGCCGCGGCACGGGCATCAACGACGAGACGCACGCCCGCAAGGTCGAGGTCGTGCGCCGCGCCCTCGACGTGCACAAGCCCGACCCCGCCGACCCGATCGGCGTCCTCGCGGCGGTCGGCGGCCTGGAGCACGCGGCCATGGTCGGCCTGCTCCTGGGCGGCGCCTCGCTGCGTACGCCGGTGATCCTCGACGGCGTCAGCGCCGGTGCGGCCGCCCTGGTCGCCCGCGCCATCGCCCCCGAGGTCCTCGCGGCCTGCATCGCGGGCCACCGCAGCGCCGAGCCCGGCCACGTCGCCGCGCTGGGCAAGCTGGGCCTGCGCCCGCTCGTCGACCTGGACCTGCGCCTCGGCGAGGGCACGGGCGCGCTCCTGGCGCTCCCGATCGTCCAGAGCGCGGCGCGGGCGATGCACGAGGTCGCGACCTTCGACTCGGCGGGCGTGACAGAGAAGTAACCCCGGAAGTTGTGCCGGGGCCGGCCGCCACCATCGCCGGCGGGGCTTGAAAATCAAGCCC